>JAUHWE010000186.1 GCA_030424825.1 Verrucomicrobiia bacterium | reverse complement strand
AGGGATCCCTTGCACATGCGGGGGGATCTCGATCCCGGCAAGATTCAGTACTGTGGGGCCATAGTCGATTGAGCTTACCAACTGATCGGTGGCGACACCCGGCTTTCCCTGTCCATCTACTTGGAGCCCCTTCGGAATACGGACAATCAACGGCACCCGCGTACCGGAATCGTATAGCCATCGCTTTGCACGAGGCAAGCCCACCCCATGGTCGGACCAATACATGATAATCGTATTTTCATACAACCCGTCCTCTTTAAGCTGGCGAATCAAATCTCCCGCCCACGCATCCATTGCCGTAATGAGCTCGTAATTACGCTTCCAATCCTCGCGAGCATCCGGCGTCTCCGGGTAATAGGGAGGAAACGTTGACAGTTCGTCCGCATTCTGCCGCTGATTCGGGTCCAAGTCTTTCGTCACATCCCGATACTTCTCCACACTAGCGATTCCACTTTCATGACATCCCGTAAAATTGAATACGGAAAAGAAGGGTTGCTCGGGGTTTTTCCGGTTACGCCAATGTCCGTTCTTACTAGAATCGTCCCAAACACCCTTGGGGGTGACAAACTGATAATCCTCCTTGCTGTTGTTTGTACAATAATATCCCGCCTGTCGCAGATAAGCCGGAAAGGGCTTCACCTCCGGTGGGAGCTGGGCATGACCTCGCATATGCTGCGTGCCGAGAGTCGTCTGGTACATTCCTGTAATAATGCCGCTTCGACAAGGCGCACACACCCCTGCCGAGGTGAAGGCATGCGTATATCGAACACCTTCCGACGCTAGCTTGTCGAGATTGGGAGTGATCGCACGGGGATCCTCATAGCATCCCAGATGGGCGCTGATATCTTCACAAGAGATCCAGAGAATATTCGGCTTTTGAGCCGCCACATAGGACGCCAGCACAAGGCTCGCAAAGAGGGTAGTTAGTCGAAACATAGGTGTAGCAATTAGCCGCGATCTAGCCGTACGCGGCGACAGGATGGAGATCAACAGGTCTTCGCTCGTTTTTCAAGGCGCCAATTGCCGACCTTCAGTTTCCCCGAATGAAAACGATTCGGCACAATCGTTGAATCGGGCTGACTAATGCTAAAAAAGCTTCCCCATGAGACCGAAATCAAATCGCACCCCCTTTCGCCGTATCGCGACTACAACATTAATAATAGCAGTCGGGGTCGGCCTCTATGCCCTCGGCTATCGTCAAGGAGCCCACACAGAAGCGGCGATCGATTCTGGATCAGAGACCCATCCCAAAGCCGAGCCTGACAACGCGACCTTGGATACCCCAACGCCACCTCAACCGCAGGAACCGGATCCTTCCCCTTCGCTGCGAAGGAATCGCGAAAGCCCCATGGCAGCCAGCGACGAAAGAGTGGATTTCAGAGAAATCGGCTATCAGGCCGCGAAAGACAATCTCGATGATGCTCTTGCCAAAGCGGCATCGATGAATCCCCGTGAGCAGGCGCTTTTTGTCGCCGGCCTTTTTAAGTACATCGCGGAAAATAGCTCACCTCGCGACGCCTTGACCATTGCAACCGCTCAAGCAGGAACGACTCGCAGTTTCGCCTTGAAGGGACTGGTTGCCGAATGGGCAATCGACAAGAATCTCCCGAATGATCAACAAGAGAGCCGCCAAAGACGTCTACTCGGCGTGTCCGAGGGCCGATTCGGACTCGAAGCCGAACTCGCCTCAATCCTCGCCCGGTCGTCCAGCGACCCAACGGTCAATTCAGCTTGGATGGACGCGTTTTCCAGCCATCCGAGTCGATCGGAAATCGTCGCCCGCCTCTCTCCTTCTTTGCCCGACTTCGATCCTGCCAAAACCTTGGCCCTGACCGAAGGTTGGACCGACTGGGAACAGTCCCGATTTACGGAAAGCCTGATCAACAACTGGTCGAACCAGGATCCGAGAGGCGCCTGGAGCTGGTACTCTGAAAACCCCAATGACCTCCCCGTAGATGCCGCAGAAAACATTCTAAGTGCATGGGCCCGGAGGGATCCTACCGATATGATCCAGTCTTTGGATACCATTGCCAATCCCGAAGACCGGCGTTTGGCGATCGAGGCAATATCCGCCTCCCTGGCCACAAAAGGCACCGACAAAGCCCTAGACTGGGTCGAAAGCCTCACGAATGAGGCAGAAAAGGACCTCGGCATGCAAGCCGTGTATCAAAACACGCCCAAAGGAATCGGAGCCGTTCTGAAAACGGAAAACGGATTCCCTAAAATCGCGGAGATCATGCCCACCGGCGCACTCGCTTCGACCGACTTGCGGGCAGGTGATCTCATTGTTCAGTCACGTGATTCCGGCCAAGAATCTCAGGACCTCTATGGCAAGAATCTACACGACATCGTTGGAATCCTTCGTGGCGCTCCTGGATCGGAAGTGGAAATACGCGTTCTGAGGGAAAACGAATCCACCGGCCAGCTGGAAGAGCATTCCGCCACGGTCGTTCGCGATTTGCTGATTCTCGAATCTTCGGGCCGCAAATAGATTTCCCTATCGACAGGACCGCTCGAGAGGTCTCTGCTCGACACCGCATGTCATCCATTTCGCCAACCACGATTACCATTCAATCTGAAGTGATTGAACTCTGCCAAATTCTGAAGTTCGAGGGACTGGTATCCAGCGGCGGCGAAGCCAAACAGGTCATTGTGAACGAACGCGTCAAAGTGAACGGGGAAATCGAAACCCGGAAGCGGCGCAAGATTTCCCACGGCGATACCATCGAGTACGAAGGAAACGCTTACCTAGTAGCGGGGCCAACCGCTTCCTAGCTCCGATCCAATAAAATTCAGCTTCTGATCGAAATTTCATCGACGCTCGTAACCTGAGAGGAAACACTTTCTCCCTTTCCATGAAGCAATATCTCGACCTGCTCCAACACGTTCTCGACAACGGCCACTATCGCGATGACCGGACAGGAACCGGAACCTACTCCGTTTTTGGCGCCCAGTCTCGATTCGACCTTCGCAAAGGATTCCCCTGCCTCACCACTAAGAAGCTTCACTTGAGGTCTATCATTCACGAACTTCTGTGGTTTCTAAAAGGCGATACCAACGTCAAGTACCTCAACGACAATCGAGTCACCATCTGGGACGAATGGGCAGACGAGAACGGAGACCTAGGTCGCGTCTACGGTGCCCAATGGACGGACTGGAAGACTCCCGAAGGCGGCAGCATCAACCAGATCGAACAGGTCATCGAACAGATCAAGACCCATCCCACGAGCCGACGCCTGATGGTCAGCGCCTGGAATCCGGGCGAGCTTCACTTGATGGCCCTCCCGCCGTGTCACAGCCTTTTCCAATTCTACGTTGACACCGAACGGGGCGAATTGTCCTGCCAACTCTACCAGCGGAGCGCCGACCTGTTTCTGGGTGTTCCTTTCAATATCGCCAGCTACGCGCTTCTGACTCTCATGGTCGCTCAAGCCTGCGGTCTAAAAGCCGGTGAGTTCGTACACACATTCGGCGACCTGCATCTCTACAAGAACCATCTGGATCAGGCCAAACTCCAGCTTGAACGCGAACCTCGGGAATTGCCCACCATGCGGATCAATCCAGATATCAAAAACATCGGGGACTTCACTTTTGACGACTTCGAGCTAGTCGACTACGATCCCTACCCGAGTATCAAAGCTCCAATTTCTGTTTAATGTGTAGGGCCAGCGCTCGCACTGTGCCGCATTCCCAAAGATAACACTGCAACGCGGCATGCCGCAAGCGACAGCCCTACGAAACAACCCAAATCATGTCTCAAAGCCAACCTTGGAAAGCGATTGCCGCCATGAGCGAAAACCGCGTCATCGGCAACGGCAATGACATTCCTTGGCGGATTTCGGAAGATTTCAAGTGGTTCAAAGAAGCAACGATGGGCGGTGTTCTCATTATGGGGCGAAAAACCTGGGACAGCATCGGACGTCCGCTACCCGGACGCAAAACGGCCGTGGTCAGCCGCTCTCGACCTGAACTCCCTGCAGGCGTTGACCTACTGGACAGCATCGAGGCAATTGACCAGCGGGAATACACGGATCCGATCTGGATTTGCGGTGGAGCCGAAATCTACCGACAAGCCCTCCCCCGCTGTCAAGAACTCTACCTCACACTCGTCAAACGCACCGTCGAAGGCGACACCTTCTTTCCGAAATTCGAAGACCAGTTCCAGCTAGATTCAGTTCTAAGAAATGAATCCGAATTCCAAATACGGAAGTACGTGCGAAAATAGGCACACCCAAGGACGAGAGGGTAAGAGCCGATATTAACATCGCTTCGCTAGTTGCTCCTGCGGAGCAAATAGGTGGCCCATTGGGCCAACAGGTTTAACTGACGATGTCGGTACTAGAGCCGATTCAAATTCGAAAAACAAGGTAGAGCGAGAGCATCCCCGCTCCGCCGCACTGCCCGTAGGGCTAGCGCTCGCGCTATGCCGCGTTGGACACTTTCACCCAACTACTGCAACCCCTCGTTTTTCGCTTCCAGCAAAGCACGCATGCGCTTGAGCGTATCCGAATGCTGCTCCATTCCTGCTAGATTCGTGAACTCCTTTGGATCCGTTTGGTGATCGTAAAGCTCCTCGCCCTTCCCGCCCCAGCGATTATAGCGATATCGGTCGGTGCGTATCGACTCGCCCAAACTGCGGGTCACGGTGTAGGCCATTTTCTTTTTACCCTTCGATTCTGGATTCTCAAGCAACGGACGCAGACTGATTCCATCCAAATTAGTGGGGCCCTTTTCCTGCAAGCCTGTTAAATCCAAGAGAGTGGGATACAGATCAACGAGCTCGACAAGCCCCTGGGCTTTTTTCCCTGCCGATTTTTCAAAACCGGGGGCTGAAATCAAGAGCGGCACGCGAGCGCTTTCCTCAAACAAACTCAATTTCTGCCACATGGTGTGCTCTCCCAGATTGTATCCATGATCTGAGGTAAAAATGACGATCGTGTTCTCCCGTTGACCCAATCGGTCGAGAGCGTCTAGCAGTCTTCCTACCTGTTGATCCATATAGGTGACGCTCGCGTAGTAAGCGGCAATCGATTGCCTCTGCTGTTTTTCGCTCAACCAATAACGACCCTCGTTGGCCATGGCAGCTGCTGGTTCGGGCAAATCGTCCAAGTCGCCTTCCGGCACATAGGGCAATGGAATCGCGTCTTCATCGTACAGATCGAACATAGACTTCGGGGCGACCAAGGGCACATGGGGACGCACAAATCCCACCGCTAAGAAAAACGGTTCATCGGGTCGGACAAATTTCGAATGCTCCCCATCGCGGGCTCGACTATCCAGAATGGCGATGGCTTGCGATGCCGTGAGCGCATCGGCCTGGGTTTCGATTTCATCATCCGGAACGATGATCCGGGCAAAGTTCGATCCATAGTGGGCCCTTCTGGGCGAGAGTAATTCAAGCACTCCTGGGCTCGCGGTTTCAGGCGCCATCACGTTGAATGCCCGGTCCCATGAGTCTGGATCGTCGCCGCCCGCGTCCCCTGACTCAATTCCACCCGGAACACCCATATGGTAGATTTTTGATACCCGAATCGAAACGTATCCATTTCGCCGTAGAAAACCTCCCATGCTGGGATGGTCTGCCAGTTTCGGATTCATCGCCCGATAGCTGCCAATCGTGTAGCTATTGCCCATCATTCCATTTCGCTTGGGATAAAGCCCACTCATAAACGAAGCTCTTGACGCCCCGCAAACCGGGTATTGGCAATACGCCCTATCGAACTGCACCCCTTCCCTTGCGAGCCGATCCAGATTGGGCGTTTGGCATATCTCGTTTCCGTACGATCCCAAACAAGCTGTCAGGTCATCACTAACGATAAAAAGAATATTCGGCTTGGAAGCGGAGTGTGAAGAACTGCAAAGACAGAAGAAAAAAATAAGGGAAATCAAAGTCGAGGTTCGGAGCATGGAACCAGGAAAAACAAAACCATCACTTGCAGCGAATAAAAAAGGTTAGCGAACGTCTAAACGCTCCGCGTTCGGGATGTTTGAAAGACAATAGCTAAACATTCCGTCGCGGCTTGCCTAGTTCTAAATTTCGAAAAGGTAGGGCAACGCCCTCCGGGCGTGCCGCGCTTATATGATCCCCTTGTGCGGCACGCCCGGAGGGCGTTGCCCTACCTTGAGATTGTGTCGGGGATTTTTCTGTAGGGGCGTCCTACTTCCTGTTCTTTTTCACCTGCTGTTTTGCAGGGGGCTCCTGATCGAGCAGCCTGATCATCCGCGCAAGAACGTCGGGCTCAGAAACTGCGAGATTTCTGGTTTCCAAGGGATCCTTTTCGTAGTCGTAAAGTTCATACTCAATTTTCCCGCCAGAATGAGGCTCCCACTGGACCAGACGATAACGCTCCGTTCGAATCGCTCTTCCCAAGTAGCCTCCTCTACTGTACGAATGATAGGCGTATTCACGAATCCGCTTTCTCGGGTTCTTCAAGACCGGAGTCAAATCCACCCCATCTATCGGCTGAGGCGCCTTCGGCCGCGACAACCCAGCAAGAGAGGCAAGCGTGGGGTAGAGATCCACGGTTTCCGCCAATTGCAGAGTACTCGTGCCTGGCTTGGTGACTCCCGGCGCGTGGATGATGATTGGGATTCGGTTCGCTTGCTCGTGATTCGAATGCTTCGTCCAAGAACCATGATCTCCCAAATGCCAGCCGTGGTCGCCCCACAGCACGATAATCGTATTCTTATCCAAACCAAGCGCTTCGACCTCATCGAGTACTCGACCCAACTGGGCATCCATGTAGCTGACGCTGGCATAGTATCCGTGAATCAAATCGCGCTTCAGGTCATCCTCAAAAACGACGGTATCCAGCGGAACGGGTTTAAACGCGGTTATCTCCCCGCCTCTTTTGACGGCGAACTCCGGAGCCCCTTCCGGGGCCTTTTCAAATTCCGGCATTGGCAGTGCGTCCCGGTCATACATTTCCCAATACTTACGAGGCGCGGAAAAAGGCAAATGCGGACGCACAAAACCAACGGCTAGAAAAAAGGGCTGATCCGAATCTTCAGAAAGCGATCGCAAGCGATCTACCGCGTGAGTCGCGATTCGGCCATCCGCATAGGCTTCGTCAAGCACGTCGGCGTTCTCCCAAGCCGCTCCGCGAGGCAAGCTTTTGATGGGTCGGCTGAACTCGTTTGTGAACAAAGCTTCTTCGCGCGTCAGTTGGCGATGGGTGCTTTCAGGCAGAACGTATTCGATTACCTTGTCCTTCAAGTGCGGGACGCTCCAAGAGGCATCATCGTTCGTATTGCCATGACCAATATGAAATACCTTCCCCATAGAATGAGTCACATAGCCATGATTCATAAAGTACTGTGGAAGCGTAACCGCATTGGGATAGACATCGCGGAACTGTGTACCGAACGAATAGAAACCCGTCGACGAGGAGCGGCTCCCTAACATCAAATTGTAACGCGACGCCATGCAGACGGATTGATTGCAGTAAGCGAGATCAAAGCGAGTTCCCATCGCCGCCAGCCGGTCGATATTCGGGCTGACCGCTACGGGGTCTCCATAGCATCCCAGCGTGGGCTTGAGGTCGTCGACCAGGAGCAATAGAACATTCGGCTTCGATTCCGAATCGCCCCAAACGTTGCCCGCGAGGCCAAGCAAGATCACGAATAAAGAGCCGATTCTCGGTCCAATCAGGGTATCAAACATAACCCGGAAAACTAGACCAAGGGGATCCACACGCAAGCGATCAGTTTCCACAATCCTCTACCGAGAATGAACATTTTCACCTTATCGCAGGGCTCGCGCTTGTCCGTTCGAGAGCCTCAGGACCATGAGCTTGTCGAATGGCGCTATGCCGCGCTGGGCGAGAATTAATATCTTGTGCGGCTCGCCGGGCCGTCGAGCCCCACCCTTGCGGCGGTGCGGGGACGCACTCGCCCTACCTTAGTTGGCCTCATCCGAGCAGGTTGGACGACTACTTCCGGAACT
>JAUHWE010000185.1 GCA_030424825.1 Verrucomicrobiia bacterium | reverse complement strand
TGGATCAAGAGCGTGCTCCACATCAATAAAGGCGGCGATTCCCCCTTGGCGCTGCGCTTCCGCGATTACATTGAGACAAAGCGTCGTCTTGCCGGAAGACTCAGGTCCGTAGATCTCGCAAATACGGCCCTTGGGCAGTCCTCCTACACCCAGAGCCAAGTCCACTGAAAGCGAACCTGTGGAAATCGTCTCCACGTTTAAGCTCGAGCCACTACCTAGCCGCATGATGGATCCTTCTCCAAACTGCTTGGTGATCGCGGACATCGCCATCTCTACGTTTTTCTCTTTATTTTCCGATGAAGGAAGGGGGGGTGTTTTGCCTTTTGCCATTAGCGTAATTTTATGGATTAAAGTTTTGGATTGTTAAGGACCCAATCTGGATCCGAGTTTTTCATGGTGCAAGATTAAGCACTTGGGAACTCAATATAATACAGACCGCATTGGACATTCGCTGTCTGACCCTAATTGATTTTTGATATCTTTCGAATCTGGCTCATCGAGCCTGCGAGGGATTCCACCCAGGGACCCATTGATTTTGATTCTACAGGAGGATCCTGAAATACTTCCTATCTTTTTGTTACCGTGTTAGTTACAAACGTTTGCTCGCTTTTTCCAAAGAATATTCCTAGAAAAGCAGGCAAAAAGAGCGGCGTGCCTCGTGTACAGAGTGAAAAATTCTTGCAAGACGCAAAGCTCCTCAGTTGAAAAAGACCGCATTCGGTCCATTGACTCGGCACAGAATTTGCAACACTACCAACACATGAAAATTAAAGCATACTTGAAACCACAGTGCGGCTGGAGCATGGGCGTTCGCGCGATTATGTCCAAATACGATCTCGAGTATGAGGACATCGACATCATTAACAGCCAAGAGAACTATGCTGAAATGGTCGCAAAATCTGGACAGCCCCTGTCGCCCTGCGTGGAAGTAGACGGGATCATGCTTGCCGACGTCAGTGGCGAGGAAGTGGAAGCGTACCTGCTCAAAAACAACCTCGTAGCGTCACCGGTCAAAGAAGCCGAAGTCCCGACAGATCGTGGGTGCTCCGATGAGGAGCACGAAAAAATGCGCCAATCCCAATCCGTTCGCTTTTTCTAGCGTTCTGGCAAATTCCCATTTTGGCGCGAGAGAGACCGGAGCACGATCCGGCCTTAAGTGTCGACGGCGCTAGACGCGCTTCAATCCGGAATCAAATCACTTACCTATGAATTCTATCATCCCATCGCCTTTATATAAAAAAGAGTTTGAGCATGACGCATGCGGCGTCGGCTTCCTCGCAAACATCAACGGAGAGAAATCCCACGATTTACTCAAGAAGACGATTCAAGCTCTGAAAAACCTGGCTCATCGCGGGGCAATCGATGCGGACGCCATCACAGGCGATGGGGCGGGAATCCTCACCCAAATTCCTTACGAGCTTTTTCGAGATTTCCTAGAGGAAGAGGGAAAGCATCTCTACGATGACGACGACCTCGGTGTCGGCGTGATCTTTCTGCCGAGCGATGACGAGTATGCCCAGTCACATGCCAAGAAGCTTGTAGAGGATGCCGTTAAGCAGGAAGGCCTCAGTGTTCTCGCGTGGCGAGACGTACCGGTTGACGACAGTTGCCTCGGTCAAAAGGCGAAGGAAACCCAGCCCAAAATCGTCCAAATCCTTACCGCTAAAACGGACGATCTAGACGTGGTCGACTACGAGAGGAAGCTTTTCCTTGCCCAGAAAACCGCAGAGCGCCAAGCGATGCACGAGAGTATCGAAGATTTCTATATCTGCTCGTTCTCAAACCGCACGATAGTCTACAAGGGGATGCTAAACTCTCCTCAGATGCGGCCTTACTTCAAGGACCTTAAAAACGAGGCTTACCAGACCGCGTTCGCGATTTTCCATCAACGCTACTCGACCAATACCTTCCCATTCTGGCATCTCGCTCAGCCGTTCCGGATGATGGCCCACAATGGCGAGATCAACACCATCCGAGGCAACCGCAATCTGATGCGGGCCCGCGAACGCTCCAATATTCACGGTGTTTGGGGTGACCGTTTTTCTGATCTAAGACCCATAATTCAGCCAGACTTGTCCGACTCGGCCAGTTTCGACAACGCACTCCAGCTCATCACTCTCGGGGGAAGAAGCGCACTCGAATCCGCTATGATGATGATGCCTCCCGCTTGGGAGAACAACGATCAGATCAGCGACGAATTGCGTGGGTTCTACGAGTACTACGCCTGTATGCTCGAGCCTTGGGATGGTCCAGCTGCCATCGCATTCACCGACGGGCGTTACGTTGCCGCATCGCTCGACCGCAACGGTCTCCGTCCTGCCCGCTACAAGATTTACGATGATGGCACTATACTGCTCGCTTCTGAGCTAGGGCTTATTGACGAAACCGATCTCAAGACCGTTCGCTCCGGGCGCCTAGGACCCGGGAAGATGATCGCTATCGACCTGCAGGAAAAGCGCTTCCTCGATAACGACGAGATCAAACGCACGATCAGCGCCGACCCCAGATTTAAGGTATGGTGCCGGGAACATCTCACCGACCTTCACGAATTCTCAGAGGGCTCGTCCACAGAACTCGCGAACGCGGAAGACGATAATTTGCAGCAGCAACTCGCGTTTGGCTACGACAAGGATGAGTTCGAAGTCATCCTCAAGCCAATGGCTCAAACCGGAATAGAAGCAACCGGATCCATGGGGGACGACACTCCCTTGGCCTTTATCAGCCGTCGGCCGAGACTGCTCTATACCTATTTTAAACAGCTCTTCGCCCAAGTCACGAATCCACCGATCGACTCCATTCGCGAACGTTCGGTTATGTCGATCAACATGTTCCTCGGTGGCCGGCTCGGCCTCTTTGAGGACATGCCACAGAGCGCTGGATTCGCGAAGATCCAATCACCTGTTCTATTTAACAACGAAGTCACTTCGCTCTTTAACGTTAACGGCCTGAAAGATCGGGTCGCCCGCTTGGACGTCACATTCGATGTTTCCAATGGCGCAGCCGGACTGGAACCCGCCATAAAAGAGCTCACAAAACGCGCGAAATCCACGGTTGAAGAGAAATCTACCAAGGTTCTCATCCTCACCGATCGTGGGGTCAACAAAGAGAGGGCGGCGATTCCCATGCTGCTAGCCGTCGGTGCGGTTCACCAAGCTTTGGTCAGAGCGGGTCTTCGCTTAAAGTGCGATATCGTCGCTGAAACCGGAGAAGCGAGGGACGTTCATCAAATCGCTTGCTTGCTCGGATTCGGAGCGAATGCCGTCAATCCCTACATCGCTCTATCTGTCATGAAACGTCTTCTGGACGATGAAGAAGGTGAGTCGAACGAGGCCGACTTGAACCATGCCCTCCACAACTATCGAGGCGCGATCGAAAAAGGCCTGCTGAAAATCATGGCCAAAATGGGCATCAGCACCCTTTCCAGCTATTGCCGAGCCCAGATTTTTGAAGCAATCGGCATCTCACAGACCGTGGTTGACGACTGCTTCTTTGGCACGCCGACGCCTATCGGCGGTATTGGATACAACGAAATCGGTGAAGAGACAATGATGCGCCATCAACAAGCTTATGGTGCAGAAGAGCCCGAACTCGCAAGTGCTGGCTATTACAAAGTCGTCCGCAAAGGAGGGGAGTTTCATGCCTGGAATCCAAAAGTCGTTGGTGGTATGAACCGATTCCTGAAGAACGGTGAAAAAGAGGACTTCGAAAAGTATAAGAACGAATCAGACAATCACCAACCCTACGCGATTAAAGATCTCCTCAAGATCAAGTTTCCTAAATCAAGCAGCGTTAAACTGGAACAGGTAGAGCCGATCGAAGACATTCGGCGCCGTTTTACGACAGCCGCCATGTCACTAGGAGCCCTGTCACCCGAATGCCACGAGACTCTCGCTATCGCGATGAACCGGATCGGAGGCAAATCCAACTCGGGTGAAGGAGGCGAAGATCCGCGTCGCTATTCTCTCCTGGAAAGTGGAGACAACGCTTCTTCCGCAATCAAGCAGGTCGCTTCTGGTCGTTTTGGCGTAACCGCCGAATACCTGTCCACCGCAAAAGAGATCGAAATCAAAATGGCCCAAGGAGCCAAGCCAGGCGAAGGGGGTCAGCTTCCGGGGCACAAAGTATCCCCGATGATTGCCCGACTGCGTTTTAGCGTGCCGGGCGTCACATTGATTTCTCCACCACCGCACCACGACATCTACTCAATTGAAGATTTGGCCCAGCTAATCTTCGATTTAAAGGAGGTAAACCCTCGCGCCAAGGTATGTGTCAAACTCGTCTCCAGTTCGGGTGTTGGAACTGTAGCCGCTGGGGTTGCGAAGGCCTACGCAGATGTAATACTCGTTTCAGGACACGACGGAGGTACTGGAGCTTCTCCTTTGTCTTCTATTAAGCACGCTGGCTCGTCATGGGAAATTGGACTAGCAGAAACCCATCAAGTCCTTATGATGAATGGTCTCCGAAATCGTGTTACACTTCGGACTGATGGTGGAATGAAGACTGGGCGGGACATTATCATGGCGGCAATGCTGGGAGCTGAGGAGTACAACTTCGGAACTGCTGCGATGATTGCAGCTAGCTGTGCAATGTTTCGTGTTTGCCATTTGAATACATGTCCAGTAGGGGTCGCAACTCAGCGTGAAGACCTTAGGGCTAAATTCAAAGGCACCCCTGAAAATGTAATCACCTATTTCAATGCCGTTGCCGAAGACGTACGTTCCTACATGGCAAAACTCGGTATTCGTAAAATGGATGATTTAGTCGGTCGCGTTGATCTGCTCGAGCAAATCGATGATCCCGAAAACCCAAAGACACGATTGGTCAATCTAAGCGGTCTGCTCCACGATCCAGATCCAACCGGCGACTCACCTCGTATTCACACTCGCTCCCGTAACGAGCGGCTAGGCTTCGAGGGAGGCATAGACCAAACCATAATTCAAGAATCCAAGGACGTGATCTCAGGGCGCATCGCGTCTTTCCGTGGTAAATACAAGGTTGGTAATACCGACCGTTGCTTAGGAACTCACTTGTCAGGAGAAGTTGCTTACATCCGAGGAAGTAATTATCTCCCTCCCGCATCTATCGACCTTGAATTTACTGGAACTGCGGGTCAGAGCTTCGGTACATTCCTCTCACCGGGAATTCGTATGCACCTTTTTGGGGAAGCCAATGACTACGTCGGAAAAGGGATGAGTGGGGGCGAGATCATTATCCGGCCACGAAAGGAGGAAACCTACGTCTGGAAAGACAATATCATCGTCGGCAATACTTGTCTCTATGGAGCTACTGGCGGCCACCTCTACGCAGCCGGTTGTGCGGGGGAGCGTTTTGGCGTTCGCAACAGTGGAGCAATCGCTGTAGTTGAAGGTCTCGGTGATCATGCTTGTGAATACATGACCGGTGGTCTGATTGTATCTCTTGGAGGTTCCGGTTCCAATTTCGGGGCAGGCATGAGCGGAGGGCTAGCGTTTGTCTACGATGAAAGCGACCAGTTCGAAAATTGCTACAATCCTGAAATGGTCGGAATCGAACGATTGAGCGACAGTGGTGAAGTCGACGCGCTCAAGAAGCTCGTGGAGGCCCACACGACCGCAACCTCGAGTCCACTGGCCGCATCCCTATTGAAAAACTGGGAAGAGACTGTCAGTAAATTCTGGAAAGTCGTACCGCATCCATCCTCTCCGGACATACCGAAGAACGTTCTCAAATTGGAGTCGCTAAATATAGCTGCCCACGCCTGACTGGCCACAAGCTGTTTCTACAAGAATCCCTTCAACCATTGAAGGGATTCTTAATTAGTAGTCAGAAATCTGATACTGATTTATCTTTGATTCGTCCGTAAAAAAGCCAATAGTCTCTCCGCGATTACCGGTCCAATACCGTCCACCGCTGTTAGTTCGGCAAGGGAGGCTTTGCGCAGATTCTCGACACTTTTAAACCGCTCCATTAGAAGAGCGCGTTTTTTGTGGCCCAATCCTGAAAAGTCATCGAGGAGGCTTTCCTTAACCTTTTTACTCCGAAGCTCTGCGTTATAAGTATTCGCAAACCGATGGGCTTCATCTCTCAGCCTTTGAAGTAATTGCAATCCACCATGACTCAAGGGAAGTCTGAGCGGAGGACGCTCATCAGCAAAGATGATCGTTTCATGCCGCTTCGCCAAACCGATAACCGGTGGGGTTTCGAGGTCTTGGACAAGAAAGGCTTTGATTGCCGAACCGACCTGGCCACGTCCTCCGTCTATCACTACAAGGTCCGGAAAGGGCTTTCCCTCTTTTGCTAATCGGCGATAGCGGCGTCCCACCACTTCCTCCATCGAGCGAAAATCGTCGTTGCCTTCGAAACTCCTTATCTTGTACCGCCGATACTGGGCCTTGTTGGGATGGCCATTTTGAAACTGTACCATCGAAGCAACGACAAAAGTACCTGATATGTGGGATATGTCAAAGCACTCCATCGTCACCGGTTTACGATTCAAGCCAAGGACCTCCTCAAGATTTTCTAGCTCGGCGGTAAAGTCTATTGGAGCGCCCCGAACTCTTTCGAACTTCCTGGTCTTCTTGAGAGAGGCTTCGAGAGCAAAAGCGAGATCCCTCAGTTCCGCAGCTTTCTCGAAATTTTTCTTCTCTGCCTCCAAGACCATTTTTTTCTGAGTTTCAGCGAGCCACTCTCTCGATTTTCCCTCGAGAAACTCACAGGCATTTTCAACTCTGGCTAGGTACTCATCCCGCGTCACCACATTGGAGAATCCATAAAGCTCCGCTCGCACGTCCTCGTAGAGCTGGAAGCGCCCATCGGCTAGTGTTTTCGGATTGGAATCGCTCAAGAGTACCCCGAACTGCCGCCGCATCTCTGAAAGCGTTTTTCTAATCAAGTACGCTTGGGCAAACGGTCCGAAGTATCGAGCCCCGTCCTCTTTCTTGAAACGGGCGAGCGTGAATCGAGGCAATTTGCGAGTCTGGTCCACTCGGACCAAAAGAAAGCGTTTATCGTCAGTGAAGTCTGTGTTGTACTTTGGCCGCCACTTTTTGATGAGCTGCCCCTCCAACAGCAGCGCTTCCGGCTCGGATTTGACCTCGATAATCTCGAAATCTCTTATCATCTCAACGAGAGCCCTTATTTTCGGCTGGCTTGTGAAAGACCGTGAGGGCTGAAAATAGGTCGACACCCGCTTCTTCAAGCTCTTGGCTTTCCCGACATAAATAACCGAGCCCAATCGGTCCTTCATCAGATAAACGCCCGGGGTAGAGGGCAATCGACGCACCTTTTCCTTCAATTTGCTTGAACCCACTGATGGCATTTGGAGTAACTTAACTCAATAATCCTCCAAGCCAAGCGAACCTTGGAACCTCATAGCTAATTCCTAGATGCCCAAAGCCAAAAAGTTTATGCTTATCACCCTCGGGGAGGAACTCCTCCTCGGCCTCACCCCAAATGGGCATCTTACCTACATTGGTGATCAGCTTAGGCAAAGGGGCGTTACGCTGCACAGTAACTACACCATTTCAGACGAGGGCCCTGATATCGCCGAGCAGTTCCAGTTTTGCTGGGAGCGGACTGATGTGCTGATCACCACAGGGGGCCTCGGACCAACCGTGGACGATCGAACTAAAGAGGAAATCGCTATCGTCCTCGGCGAAGAACTCGTATTAGACCCCTTCGTGCTGGCTGCTATTGAAAAACGCTTCGAAGGGATTGGGAAACCGATGTCGGACAATAACCGCAAGCAAGCTTATCGCCCCAAAAGCGCCGAAGTAATCGAAAACTCAATGGGGACGGCACCTGGGCTTTGGATGAACAAAGACGGCAAGATTCTTATCATGCTACCTGGCCCCCCCAATGAACTTCAGCCCATGTTCGAAAACCAGATCGTTCCACGATTGGAGAGTCTGGACTACATCGAGGAACAGGAAAACTATCTTCAGATTAGAACCATCGGGGTGGGGGAGTCCGCTTTGGAGACACAATTTCAGCCC
>JAUHWE010000184.1 GCA_030424825.1 Verrucomicrobiia bacterium | reverse complement strand
TTCCTCGGAGCGATGGGAAATGTAGAAGACTTTGGTTCGTTTCGCTGCGGGTGGCAGTCTTCTTTGTTGCGTGGATAGGGGTGATCCAGAAGAGTCATTGGGTTGGGCTAGCGATTAGGAATCCAACCTTGTTCCGCCAACCAAAGAATTGATTGTTCCTGCCATCGGTCCCACATGGAGCCTTTGTATCCATTAAGGCCATGACCTCCGCTTGGGAGCTCTAGATATTTTGCAGGTATGTGCTTCGCAATGAGGGCTTCGTAGAACATCTGGGAATTCAATGACGATACTACTTTATCATCGACCGCATGGGTGAGAAAGGTGGGCGGGGTTTTGGAGGTGATTCGCAATTCATTGGAGAAATGTTCTACGAGGGATTGATCGGGATTCTTACCCAAAAGATTCGTTTTGGAGCCATTGTGTGTCCATTCCCCCATGGTGATGACTGGATAAATCAGTAAGGCGAAATCGGGACGGGAGCTCGTCTTCTCTATACGGCTAGACCCTCTGGGATTGCCCGAGTCAAAGTGGGTCGCCGCGGTGGACGCCAGATGCCCGCCGGCGGAAAATCCCATGATGCCAATTTTTGTGGGGTCGACGTTCCATTTCTGCCCGTTCGCTCGGACCGTGCGAATCGCTCGTTGAGCATCGAGCAAGGGTCGGTAGGCATCGGATTGGGGTAGTCGGTATTCTAGTACGAAGCCTGTAATTCCGTGCGAATTGAGCCATTGGGCGATGCCAGTCCCTTCAGGACCGGTGACGAGGTTCCGGTATCCCCCTCCGGGGCAAATGATGACGGCGGTTCCGTTTGGCTGGTCCGGAGAGAAGATCGTGAGGTACGCGTTGTCCGTTATCGTGACCCCATCGCTGGCGTAGGTAGGTTCGGGCCAAAGGGGAACCCTTTCCGGTGCGGATTCAGCGAAAGATGGGAGCGAGGCCAGGGAAGAGAGAAGCAGCAGACAAGTGGAAGGTTTAAATCGCTTGCGAGAGATCATGTTTGAGAGAGTGCTGAATAAGTATTAAATGTTAGCCGAGAAGATAGGGCTACGACCTCAGGGCGTGCCGCACAAGAAAATCAATGAAATGCGGCACGCCCGGAGGTCGTTGCCTTACCTTTGCTCAAATTAGAGTTAAGGCACATGGATTCGATGAGAAGTTTAATCGAGTCGGTCACTGGAATTCCTCTTGAAAATACGGGCTGGTGGAGATTGTTTGGTAATCTTCCTTTGACGGTCCTCGTTCTTTCGATTGACTAAGCTATGCAGTCGAATGTTGAGATCGATGATAAATGACAGGCTAACCAAGGAAATTCGCTATGAAGAGACAGAGGAAATCGACAATCGCTTTTAGTGTGGTATGGATCCTAGGCCTACTGGCGATTCCGGCATGGGGGCAAAGTGGGCCCGATATGGGAAGACCCAACATTTCGGTTGAGTTTGACAATGAATTGGTGACCTTGGCGAAAGGGTACGAAGAGGCATTCAAGAGACTGCCGGCAGGACCCAAATTCGCGATTGTGAAAACTCCCGAGGGACCGGTTTATTTGGACGACAGTATTCGTGAGCTGGAAGCCGCAGGGGGTGTAGTTATTCTTCGAATGCAGAAAGGCGTGGTACATGCCATGAACGCCGGCGATGTGGTGCGGATTACGAATGAGAACCCGAATTCGAAACGGTAGAATAGGTTGGAGATTTAGCGATGGCTGAATCGCTGTCACTATGGATGGTAATGTAATATGAGAAATGTCGTTGAAGCTATTGTTTTGGGACTATTTGTGAATCTAAGTATTTGCTATGCGGATCCTTTGATTATTGCCCATCGGGGTGCTTCGAAGGATGCCCCTGAAAACACGATACCGGCATTTGAGCTTGCATGGCAGCAGGGCGCCGATGCTATCGAAGGAGATTTTCATTTTACCAAGGATGGCGAGATTGTCTGTATTCATGACAAGAACACGCTGAAGGTATCGGGGAAGGATATTGAAGTGCGAAAGTCTACGTTGGCTGTGCTGCGTCAATTGGAGGTGGGACGGTATCACAGCGACGCCTATGAGGGAACCACTATTCCGACGATCGCAGAAGTGTTTGCGACAATCCCTTCAGGCAAGAAATTCTACATCGAAATCAAGAGCAGTCCTGCCATTGTCCCGAAATTGATCGAGGAAATTGAGAAGAGTGGTTTGAGTGAGTCCCAGATAACGGTGATTTCCTTTAAGGAAAACGTGATTCGAGCGCTCAAGGTGAAGGCACCGCAGTACAAGGCGTATTGGCTGTCTGGGTTCAAAAAAGCTTCATCAGGCGAATTGAAACCATCAGCTAAGAAGATACTGAGGACACTTAAAAAGACTAGGGCCGATGGGTTCAGCTCCAGCAAGACGGGAATAAGCGATTCGGTCATCAAAGAAGTAAAGGCACGCGGCTACGAGTACCACGTGTGGACCATTGACGACGGGGATACGGCGAAGCAGCTCGTCGAATGGGGAGCACAGTCGATTACGACGAACGTCCCTGGTGAAATGAGAAAAATGCTCTTTGAATAAGGTACTCAAAAGCGATGAGTGACGACGAACCGTTTTATATCAACGACTACATCGAGATTCCGGATCTGTTTAGGTCGTTCGAAACGGGGAAGCCGATTTCGCACTGTGTCGACTGTGGCATGCCGTTGCTGGAAGAGGGGCCGTCGTATTTGATCCAGAAAGCGTATCGAAAAAACGAAGTCCTCGTCGAGTATGCTCAGTGTTTCAATTGTTACGAGGAGCTGATCGAATCCTATTCTAAGCAAACGATGAATAAGATTTGGGATTTCTTTCTCGATTCGTGTGACTTTGAGAGCCGGAAGCAGAAGCTACTCAAAGAGGCGCCGCGAGATTTCGGGCCGTGGATCGAAAATTGTCTCACCTGCGGCAAGGGAAAGGACGAAGTGGCTTCCTACACGTTAGTCGGGCAATGCGAAGGGCCTCATTTGCTGTTTTACTATATGCCTTATATGATTTGCGAGGAATGCCAGATTCGTATGCAAGATCTGATGTCCACAAAAAGCCGCGACATTTGGGACCGCTGGTACGAGGAGCACATTGGTACCCCTCCTGTCATGGAGAAGGACTACACACCGGGGAAAGTGGTGCTGGTGTAGGAGACTGTCCAATGAATCGTATACAGCCCCATATTCATTGGATTATTCTATTGTAGGTCGTCTCGTCAAAGACCCCGATAGATCGGTGGATGAGGCGACATTCGTCTCAATTGGCGGGTCGGCGACCCACCCTACAGTTTCAATCAATTAAAGGAATACGACTTAATGGACACATCTCTAAGATGTGGTTAGTGGATTTTCTCTTGCACTTCGAAAGGTAGCTCAGTGCTTCAGCCTGAGCCCAGTCCCTCATTGAACGCCGCTTCCGTAACGCGGAATCCTGCTCGCCAATGGCGAGACTGTTCCCAGTCCGTCGCGTTAGCCAAGTCCCACCTCTCAAACGATGCGGCATGGCGCGAGCGCCAGCCCTACGTTATCTGTGGATCACGCAATGCGTGAGCGTTATTTAATACACCCAACTCAATCCCTTGGCCACCAGAGGGCGCCTTCTTCCAAAGGGCGCACAATTTGAGTGGCAATCCTCATGGGACCGCGGGGCAGGGTTAGTTCGGGTCGTTTCCACGCCTTCTTTCGCCGTTCCATCTCGTCGGCTCCAACACGTATAAACAACTCTTCTGTATCTCCATCTAGCCGAACGATATCACCTTCTTCTATCAAAGCGATGGGACCGCCCTTCCAGGCTTCCGGCTCGACATGGACCACGAGAGTGCCTCGGGAAACACCAGACAAGCGTCCGTCCGTCACTACGGCGATACGTGAGTCACTGCCCATCCCGGTCAATGCCGCGGTAAGTCTCAGCAGTTCGGGACAGCCCACGGATACCCCTTGGTAGCGCAGCACGATGATATCACCATCATTGATCCCTCCGCTCAGCGCTTCTTTCACGGCATCGTTCTCGATATCGAATACGCGGGCAGGGCCTTCTAGCACTCTTTGCTGCGCGTTCACTTTGAATACACAGCCACGTGTCGCAATACTCGCAGTCGTGTCGGTCGAGTGGTCTCCTTTGACAATCACCAATGAGGATTTCGCTTTCAAAGGGGTTTCGATAGAGCGAATTACATCCGTATCCGGATCTTGGAAGTTCGGTAGGGGAGCGTTGACAACGTCAGCGCCGACTGTCTTTCCCGTGATGGTCTTCGCTTCTGGATCGAGCAGCCCATTCTCAATCATATATCGAGCTAGTGGCGCCAATCCGCCCGCCTTTTCATAAAGATCGACCATTACAAATTTTCCCGCAGGCAACAGATTGAGCAGCACCGGTGTATCCGATTTCGCTCGAATTTCATCTAGACCAAAGGGCACTCCGAATCCCTCCGCGATCGCGGGGAGATGAATGACGGCGTTGGTGCTGCCACCGATCGCATGGAGCATAGTCGCTGCATTGCTAAATGAGCGCTCATCGACGATGTCTCCAATCGTCTGGTCCTCATTCCACATGCGTACTAGGGAATCAGCTGCTGCTTTGGCCTCATCGATTTTGGGGGCAAAAATGTCCGTGTGGTTGGGATCCATAGCAGGCGTGCTGGCACTTGAAAATACCGACATACCCAAGGTAGACGCGAGAACGGCCAGCGTATTCGAAGTCGCCATGACCCCGCACCCACCCGGTGAAGGAAGGGCATTCAAAATGATGTCCTCGTACTCCTGCTTGTTAATCTTACCCGCTGCCAGCCTGCCCGCCGCCTCGGTCGCGGTTTCAATCTGGATGCTCTTGCCCGCCAAACTGCACCCCGTACGAATGGTGCCTCCGTGAACCAATACTACCGGCATGTCTTTCAGCCATGATGCCGCCAGCATCCCGCCCGCCACGGTTTTATCGCAGCCGGTTATGATGATCGCAGCGTCCACTCGATTGATTTCGGCTTGCTGTACGATGGAACTGGCAAAGATTTCACGGGAGAAAAGCGATAATCCCATGGCCCCAATTCGGGGATCCTTTTCATAGGAGTGCCCCATTGAAATCGCATCGGTCACCGCTGCCACTGGCTCTATCGCCGTCACCCATCCTTCTCGTTCCCAGAGATGGGAGGCCATCTCTTCCGCCAGTTTGCGGTGATGTAGGTTGCAAAGGTTCGTTTCGCCGCCCCCATGGAAAATCATGACGATCGGATTCTTTTCGTTCGGCAAATAGGGAGCATCCTTGCCCCCTCGGAATTCCGTTTTCACGGCTTGGCGCATCCAACCGTTTTTCATGGTTAGCGTACAGCCACGCATTTCACTAAAGAAGTCGCTTCTTTTTTCTTTTTCCGAACTCATTGTCCTACCGATTAGGTTGTTCGAATACGTTTTCGCAAGGATAACCTTGGATTTAGCGGAAATCCAGTGCCGCATTCGTCCGGATTGCGTCATGGCCGCTACATCAACGCCATTTGGGTGGGGCAGGCATGTCCTCGCGGTAACCATACGGCCATCGACCGCCCCAAAATGTTCATCGCTCTCCAGTACCGCACATTCTTACGGAGCTCGCTTTAAGGTGAACCGATTCTTAGCGTTGCCAGTGACCATCGATCCCGCAAACTCATTCCTCATGATACGCAAAGCTTTCGTCATGCAGCTACAACCCGGTCAAACGGAGGAGTATGTCAAACGCCACTCTCCTATCTGGCCGGAATTGGAAACCGTCCTTAAGTCGCATGGGGTTTCCAACTACTCCATTTTTCTACACGAAGGGACTCTGCAACTTTTTGCCTACGCGGAAATTGAAGAGGAAGCGCGCTGGGCCGCGATCGCCCAGACCGAAGTGTGCCAGCGCTGGTGGGCCCACATGGGCGATATCATGGATAGCAATCCCGACCACAGCCCCACCGCCACCAGTCTCGTGGAGACCTTCCACCTAGACTGAAGTCACACCTATTCTGCTAAACGAGACAGTCCCTAAAGGCAGGGAGCAATCCCGACAACAGTCCGACTGCCGTTGATCTGAAAGAAACCTTTCATCTCGAATGAAGCGGCGCTCTCACAAGATTCACCGAAGGTCGTCCCCATGTCGACTTTCGCTTACCCGTTCAAGAACCTCAGGTCCTGATTTGTGGATAAATCGCGGGGTTCTGGCGATTGGATACGGCTCACGCTGAAGCAAGTGAGCTATTTCTAATTTCTTGAATGGTGTCCTTGTTTGGTGGGTTCCTGCACCACTTCCCAGCCTTTGCGAACCGGTTCGTTTATGTACGGGTCGGCTTCGGGCAGTCCCTTGGCTTTCATGTTCTGGGCGTCCCATTCGATCTTGGCTCCACCCATCCTCACGGAAAGAACCCCGAGGAGAGCGATTTCGGTCAGCCGCGATGCGTATTCAAAGTTTGAGCTCGCGGAGGGGCCGCCCTTTATGGCATCGATCCAGTCGCGATGATGTCCACCGGTTCGACGAAGGCTTCTTCTCAATCCAGAGTCTTGCGATGGCTAGTCATTTCGCATCCGACTCGCTCGCTTTGTCGCTATCATCGCTGATGACGGAGGCAGGGACTTTGACAACGGCTTTTGTCGTAGAAACGGCGGCTTTGGTTCCGATTTTGGCCCCCTTGACCGCTCCTCCGACCGCGGTTTTCGCCACGGTGACGCAGCCCGTCGCAAAGAGGAAGGTTGCGAGAAGGAGTCCAATGGATCGGGCATCGCGAAGTTTCATAGACCTCTTCGTAATGTAGAATAGGAGCAAGTTCCTTTTGACGGATAACTTTCAGGAAATGTTCCCGTTGTCAGTTCCGGGCAATAGGCAGGTTAGTTTCCCATTGGCTCTTGTGCCCCGAAGTATGACGAAGGCCGATCTGTGCGGTGCCTCCGGGAAACTTTATTTCCCTTCGGTTAAATACCTCGAAGCTTGCTTCGTTGCTGACATTGGTAGCGGGCGATCTCCGAGCGCCCATTGGTGTATCTATCGGGTGGGCGCTCGGAGATCGCCCGCTACCTTAAAATACCTCGGGGCTTGCCCCGGGGATGCTTTATACTTTGTTGGTGCAGATGGCCAAGTCGTTGATCCCTACCTTACAGGAATTAGGCGCAACTCCTTTAAGGCGAATTCCGCTTCGGGAAGTGAGTGCTCCAATCGGAAGACTGCCTTGGGGGTTTCGGAGACGATTTCTATATTGCCGAACTTGCGCTTGCGAAAGCGATCCATTCCTCGGGAGTAGGGGCCCGCTCCGGTGACGAATGTCTCATTCATATGAAGGACAAACGGCCTCCCATCGTGCTCGTCTTTGAGACCGGCATAGCCAAATATGTCGTAGTGGCCCGGCTGAATGTCAAAGGCCGTCCATTCAATGGAATCGCCCGGGCGTATCCACTCGATGGCGTCATTCTCAGGATTGTAATAGGCAGAAGCGCCTGAGATGATGCTGCGATTGGCGGGTAGAGATATCTCGCCATTTACTTCCGCCCGGATCTTCAAGGATTCATTGGAAGTGTTGAGGAAGGCAAGGAGGTCAGCCATTTGCTGTAAATTGAGTCCCGCCTCTAGTCCTTCCGGCATGAGCGAAAAAGCGTTGGTTTCCAGCGAAACGAGATTTTGTCGACTCAAGGTTTGCGGGTGACCGCCAATAGTGGTGAGCGTTACGGTAGTTGTGGTTTCATCAGATAAAATACCGACAAATTTCTCATCGCTCTGGGTGGTCGCAATGAGCTGATTGTATTTGTTTTCCACTGCACGATTCGGATCTAGAATCGCAACGAGGAGGGATTCTGGAGACTTGTCTGAAAGGGCCGCGATATTCGGGCCGACATCCACTCCAACCCCGTCCATCTGGTGGCACGCGGCGCAAAGATTGGAAACATGTCCCCTTCCCGCAAAGAGATCTCCGGAAAGGGATAGAGCTGGAATGAATGACTCCACCCCTTTCTGTCGGTCGGAACTGATTGCTTGGCTGAAGATGGTTTGGGCGTGCTTGCT
>JAUHWE010000183.1 GCA_030424825.1 Verrucomicrobiia bacterium | reverse complement strand
CGCGGAGAGGGAAGCCTTCAAGGGGTACATTGGGAGCTTGCAAATCAGACTTTCGGACCCCTTCCAGAAAGTAGGAAATCTCTCTGGAGGAAATCAACAGAAGGTCGTCCTGGCAAAATGGCTACAGCGGAATGCCGATGTTTTTATTTTTGACGAGCCGACGCGAGGAATCGATGTCGGGGCCAAGTACGAAATCTATCTCTTAATCAATCGGCTGGTGGAGGAAGGCAAATCGGTGCTGCTAATAAGTAGCGAGCTTCCCGAGGTGATCGGAATGTCGGACCGGATCCTTGTCATGAAGGAGGGACGTATACAAGGCGAATTGAAAGACGGACAATCGGCCTCGCAAGAGGAAGTGCTGTTAATGGCCCTAGGTGAAGAAATGGAAACTCAATGAAGGTGAAAACTTCCAAATTCGGTCTGGGTGAATATGGCATGATCGTCGCGTTGGTGGGTCTCTGTGCCCTCTTTAGTGTACTGACCCTGAAGCGGCAATCGGGAGACGGCCTGGCTGCGGAAAGAGAATTGACAAGGGTCGTCATCGAAAAGCTCCCCGGCGACAAAGTGGTCCTTATCGTGGGCGCGGAGAATACTGCTTCGGCAACGATGGCCGAGAATGTGCATGCGAACGTGGTTTCCGCGAATCGAGACAATTCCCGTTTGATTGTGGGCAGTCCCAGAGACCTGCGTATCGCCCTGGATGGGCTTTGGGCGGAAGGAGGGGATCTCGGTGGGATCGTCACGGGTGGGGATGCCTCCAAATGGCTCGTATTGGAGCAGATCGGACAAAACTATCCAGCCTTCGGCTCCTGTGAAATCGTAGTCCCTAGCGAAAAACTTTGGCCCGACTTCTTGAAAGCCTCTAACCTTCTGGCGATCGTGGAGCGGATCGTGGTGATCGCTATTATTGCCATCGGTATGACCATGGTTATCATAACGGCAGGCATTGATCTTTCGGTCGGGAGTTTGATCGCGTTGTCAGCGGTGATCGGTGCGTCGGTGGTCAAGCACCTGGGTGGTCCGGAAGCTTCGGGATGGGCGGTGGCTCTCGGCTTTATTGCTGGGACGCTTTCTTGCGGGCTCATCGGCATGTTTGCGGGAGGGCTGGTGTCGCGATTCAAGGTGGCCGCTTTTATTGTTACGTTAGGAATTATGATGATGGCGAGAGGGCTCGCTTTCATGACGACGGGTGGGTTCTCCATTGATCAAGTGCCGGACTCGTTTGTCTGGCTCGCGCAGGGAAGGCTTTTGGGAATCCCAAATACCGTGATTCTACTGATTGTGGTGTACAGCACAGCACACGTATTCATGTCTCACACACGATACGGTCGCTATATTTACGCGGTGGGCGGCAATGCTGAAGCGGCTCGTTTGACCGGCGTGCCAGTGGGAACGGTCATTGTGCTCGTCTACACCGTGAGCGGACTGGCTGCCGGACTTGGAGGGTGCTTGCAAGCTTCTCTCGTACGGGCGGCGGCTCCGAACATGGCCAATATGTATGAGCTCTATGTGATCGCCGCCGTTGTAGTGGGCGGAACGAGTTTGTCGGGCGGTTCAGGCAGAATGTTCGGCACCCTGATCGGGGCATTCATCATTGCCGTCATCCAAAACGGAATGAATCTACTTGGGATTAAGAGTTACGCTCAGATGTTTACACTCGGCGCGGTGATCGTGCTGGCGGTCTTGCTCGACAAAGCCCGTCAAAGCGGAGGCTTGCGGCAATTGTTGCGAGGAAGGTAGGGTGCTTGGGTGGCACAGCGCAAGCGCTGGCCCTAAGGGAATGGTAGCGGGCGATCTCCGAGCGCCCATTGTTGTATCGATAGGGTGGGCGCTTGGAGATCGCCCGCTACCTTAGATTGCCATTCACATCTAGTCACTCCGGTTTGTATTGAAAAACCTGATCCAGTGGCACGTCGAAGGTGGCGGCTATTTTGAATGCGAGTTCGAGAGTAGGCGAGTAGCGGGCTTGCTCGATGGCGATGATGGTTTGCCGGGTAACACCTACTTTGTCGGCGAGTTGCTGCTGGGTCATTTCGCCGTTTTGGAAGCGGAAAGACCGAATCGCGTTGTCAATCGGAAGTTTGGCCATGCTATATGCCTTTCCGGTAGTAGATTAGCTGGGTCGCCGATTTGGCGAGCTCAGCGATGGCAAGGGTTAGCAGAATGATGTTGATCGTGATGTAGGGAGTCGCCGTCGCGTTAAATGCACTGACGATTTCCGCTACCTTATGTCCTCCCTCTGGAAACTCCTCTACGCGATTGGCGAGGGCATTGACCGAGATTTGCCACAGCGTAATGGCGAACCCTGTGATGAGGACGAAATAGCCGTATTTGTAGGCGCGGGCCTGAATCGATCGATCCCTCTCGTCCGCTTTCTCAGGTTTCTGAATCGAGGAAAGGACAGAGAGAATGATGATTTCCAGGATAACGATCCAAAAGGCGACTTTCAGGTAGAGCCAAATGGTCGCTTCCCCTGAGAGGTTGCCGGTTGCTACCGACAGGAAATAATACCCGAGGAGGGCGAGTGTGGTAAGCAAGTTTAGCCAAAGCGTCTTTTCGCGGTAAGTGAGATTGTTGAACATGGAGTGTAAGGTTAAGTTTACTTTATGTTAAAAATAGTTAACATAGATAAATCGACAGAAATCTGAGTATGTCAAATATTTTTGACATGGTTGATCGTCTTTTTTTCCGGCATTGAAAGTAGCTCACTCGCTTTAGCGAGAGCATCGTATACAGCCTTATGCCTTGATGATGAGGAAGCTCACGCTTAAGCGAGTGAGCTACAACTAGTCCTGCAGTATAGCAGAGGATCGAAGAAATTGGATTTTTTGGACACACTCTTAGCAGTTAATCGCTTGCCAGACGTCCGCAAAAGCAGGTCAATGTGCTTGTACCAAAATATCCCTGTCATGAATGTTCGAATAATCCTTTCTCTGCTCCTTTTAGGCGCTCTCAGTTTCTTTGTTTCCTGTTCTGACTCTGGTTCGGGGGAGATCGCTTCCCCGGTGGAAAAAGGCAAAATCGGGATGACCTGTATGGACCTGACCAATCCCTTCTTCAAACTGATCGCTAATGTGATGGAGGAAGAGGCGGGAAAATATGGATACAGTCTCGTCGCTTTGGACGGCGCGAATGACGGGGCCGCTCAAAATTCACAGCTGGCTGATTTCGTGGCTCAAGGCTACGATGCCATTTTTTTGAATCCAGCGGACTCAAAGGCCGCGGCAGAGGGTGTGCGCAAGGCGCATGCGGCAGGTATTCCCGTTTTTACATTCGATATTCAGATCGACGACGATGAAGTTAAAAAGCTGGTCACTTCCCACATTGGCAGCGACAATTTTCAAGGGGGTCAACTAGCGGGAAAGAGCATGATGAAGGCTACGGGGAATCGCGGGAAGATCGCCATTGTCGGCCTGCCTGAAGTGACCTCATGCCTCTTGCGAGTGGACGGATTCAAGGATTATCTCAATAACAACGGCGGAAATCTGGAGATCGTTACCGAGCTCAATGGGAAAGGGAATCGCAATGACGGTTTCGCGGTAACCACCGATATACTACAGGCTCATCCGGACATCGTAGGAATCTTCGCGATCAATGATCCTTCCGGTTTGGGAGCCTATGCGGCAGTGGCCAAAGCGAATTTGGCGGATCGCATAACGATCGTTGCTTTCGATGCCTCACCTGCGGGTAAACAAGGGGTCTTCGATCGTAAGCTCTACGATACGCCGCAACAGTTTCCCCGGAAAATGGCGGTGGGAACGGTGCAGTCGTTCATTCGCCATTTACAAGGCGAAGCGGTCGAGAAAAGTATCTTCATTCCCTGTTCGCACTACTATTACGAAACGGCCGTCAATGACGAAAGCCGCATAAGCGAGCAGTGGTAGTTGAAGACTTGAGTGAGGCGATGGGTTTTTATCAAACCAGCTCTCGCAACACGAGATCCTGTTTTTTCATAGGGCTGGCGCTTGCGCCATGCCGCGTTGGTAGACTTGATTGGGATACGCGGCGCAGCGCAAGCGATGGCCCTACGATAACGATTCCGGTGCTCGCTTCAGTGAAAGGTCGAACATCATCCGCCAAAAGGAATCTGTGAGGCGATCCCCGCAAACGTAGATCGTCAAAAGCCAACAGAGATCGAACCCTGCTTTTTCGTAGGGCTGGCGCTTGCGCCATGCCGCGTTGCAAGATCCTCCAACGCGGCACGCCCGGAGGTCGTTGCCCTACCTTGGGGGTACGTTCGCGATCGACGATCGCGGCTACAATTCTTCTCGAAAGACGATATCTCCATAATAGCCTTTGGCCGATCCTTTGGTGTCGTCCGAATCGGTTATGATGGCGACTCCGGTGATCCTTCCAGGCGCTTCTCCGAAGGCTTTCCGGTAGTCCTCAATTAGGTTGCTCCGCTCCATTTGCCACTGGCCCGCATTATCGTTTCCCGATTGGTGGGCAATTATGTATACCCAGTCTGAGTAGGGGCTTGGGGCGATGGTTCCTTTTCCCACCTGGTTGGCCCAAGCGTAGTTGAGGGCTCTCAAGGGTATTTCGAAATTGGTAAACGTCTTTATCAGCAAATATTTGGTTCGATCGAAAAAGGACAGTTTCGACGGATCGAAGTCGAACGTCAGATAGATCCGAGCCGAATAGTCGTCGCCTTTCTTTTTCAGCATATTCCCCTTCTCGATTGCCGCGTCCACCTTCCAGCGCCACTCAATCTGGGAGTAATGATGAGGGTCGACGTCGACCGCATAGACTAGGCCGGAGGCGCTATTGTGGCTCGTAGCGGTGATGTGGGCTCCGTTTTCATCCTCGACTAGATCGTATAGGGTCAGGCGGCGACCGGGAATCTTGAGCATGCTCCATTTCGGGTCTTGATAGATTTTCTCTCGTTGAGAGGGATCGTATTCCGTTACGGGTATTCTCAGGATGCCTTGAGCGAGTCCACTAGCGGAAAATGCGAAAACGAGATAGAGGAGTGAGGTGGGTCGTTTCATGGAAGGGTGAAAGTGTAAGGCGAAGGTTAGCGCACGGGTCTTAATAGCTGATTAACTAGATTTCGCCGACGATTTCCTACAGTTGACCTTTCCTATCGTTTTCGAATGCTTACGTTTTTCGTAATACCTTTCTATGAAGACTTTGATTGAGGATTCCTGTGCGAAGCTGGAAAATGTGCGTAGTTGCCTTTCACAGGTGATTGTTGGGCAAGAGGCTTTGATTGACCGGCTATTACTGGCATTGCTCTGCGATGGGCATGTGCTGATCGAGGGAGTTCCTGGAGTTGCCAAGACACTCGTCATCACAACCTTGGCCCGTTCCATGGAAGCCACCTTTAGTCGTGTCCAATTTACCCCTGACCTATTGCCCAGCGATTTAATTGGAAGTCTGGTTTACGATCCTAAGGACCATCAGTTTACCGCAGAAAAAGGCCCTGTATTCGCAAACTTGGTACTGGCAGACGAAATTAATCGTGCCCCGGCCAAGGTGCAGAGCGCTTTGCTCGAGTCCATGCAGGAAAAGCAAGTGACACTGGGAAAGGAGACCTTTCCACTGCCGCATCCCTTCCTCGTGCTGGCCACTCAGAATCCCATCGAGCAGGAAGGCACCTATGCACTCCCGGAAGCGCAAGTCGACCGGTTCATGTTTAAGCTCAAGGTGGGCTACCCGAGCATGGACGAAGAGCATCAAGTCATGCGTCGTATGGCCCGGTCCGCCCCCAAAGTGACCGTCGAACCCGTCATTCATCTCAACGAGATCCTCGAAATGCGGACCTTGCTAGACAAGGTGTACATCGATGAGAAAGTGGAGCGCTACATTTTGCGCGTGGTGGACGCCACCCGGAACCCGGAAACCTACGGTCTAGACATCGCCCGGTATTTAAGGTTTGGAGCGTCGCCGCGAGCTACGATCTATTTGTCCTTGGCCGCTCGCGGATATGCCCTGCTGAATCAAAGAGAGTTCACCATTCCCCAGGACATCAAGGAGGTCGCGGGAGATATCCTGAGGCATCGAATGGCGCTCTCTTACCGAGCGGAAGCGGAAGGTCTGAGCTCGGACGATTTGATTGAGCAGATTCTCGACAACGTACCTATCGTAGAGGAATGAGCTTAAAGGATGACAGTCGGCTCAATTTGCTCGAGTTGAAATGTCGCCGTCCGGTCGAGCACGTATTAGCGGGCGAGTATCGCAGCGTATTCAAAGGACGGGGAATTGAATTTGAAGACGTCCGTCCCTATATTCCAGGAGATGACGTCCGCTCAATGGACTGGAAGGTGACCGCCCGCACGGGGGTTCCCCATGTGAAACGCTACGTCGAAGAGCGGGAGCAGTTCTTCTTTCTTTTGGTCGATCTGTCCGCCTCGACCTTAAGCGATCAAAGCGGGGCTAAGCGACAAACGGTATCTGAGTTTTGCGCCCTTTTGACCTTGGCCGCATTGTCCAACAACGATCGGGTCGGACTGATCCTATTCACCGATCAAGTGGAGCTCGTGATTCCCCCCGCAAAAGGGCGCCAGCAAAGTATGCGCATTCTGGATGCCTTGGACTCGTATCAGCCCAAAGGGAAGGGAACACGCATTGATGTGGCGTTGGACGTGTTCGGACACATGGCGAGAAAGCGCTCAGTGGCCTTTGTCGTGTCCGATTATTATGCGAGCGATTACGAGATGGATCTTCAGGCAGCGGGCTTCCGTCATGACGTGATTGCGGTCAATTTGATCGAACCCTTTGAGCTGGAAACTCCGAACGTGGGTTTGGCTCGAATTAGGGATGCGGAATCGGGAGAGCTGCGTGTGGTGGATTTCGATACAGGAAAAAGAGGCTCGAATCCTAAGAATATCGCCATTAAAGAGCAGATGTTAGATTGTGGGGTAGACCTTATCGATATGAAAGTAGGCGACGATTGTGTGTCGGTGCTGGCAGGGTTCTTCAAATCGAGACAACGCATGATCGCTGGAGAATCGGGAGGCTAAGCGCGGATTATTTTGAATACCTTGTCTAGAGCCCAAATCATTGTCAGTCTGTTTTTCGTATTTTCGAAATGCGGAGGGACCATTTTGGGGGCTGGTTCAATCGCAATAAACGTTGATCGGGATAGGGACTATTATCCCGGCGATATCATTGAGCTCGAGTATTCCGTACGTTCCAATGACTACGCTCGGTATGCGCTTCAGGAACCGCAACACCGATCTGCCCGCTATCTGGAGACGCAACCGTTTCCGGTGAGAAAGCGACAGGATGGGCAGTACGAGCAGCGATGGGTCGTCCTGTATCAAATCAGCCGCTCGGGTGACATCCTTCTCCAGGGTGGCGTGTTGAAAAACGAGACGGATCCGAAGAGCGAATCGGTAGCGCTCGAACCCGTGTCGATTGTCTCGCAAGGATTTGGCGCAGAGGAGGATTCGAATACCCCGGTGATGCTGACTGATGACTCCAGTGCGCAAGCAAGGAGCCGATGGGCCTATTTGCTAGTCGCTCTGGCAGGGATCGGTGTAGGGGCTTGTGCGTGGTGGATAAAGAACAAGGGGGTAGTGCGAGTCGCGGATGAGCAAAAGTCCCCGTTGGTCGCATCCGCCGAGCGCTTGGTGGAGAAGCTGGAAGGCGGGCAAACGCCCACTAGCGAATTGGAGCGATTTCTGCGGGATTACAAGTCGGCCTGCTCCCCTTCGCTGATCGAGTCGATTGAACAGGTCGTGTATTCAAAAAACGGGCAAAAATTGGATTTGAAGGATCGTTTGAGAAAGGAGTTCTCGCTGTGAGCTTTGCCTATCCATGGATGTTCTTGATTTTTCCTTTGGCGGTTTGGGTCGCATTGAGGAAGCCACCGAGGGAGGGTCTGAAGGTGGCGTCTCTTGGGCAATGGACGAATTTGCAAAGCGGACAGGCACGTTACTTGTGGTTGCTCACCGTCTTGGAGGTGCTTTTGTACGCGAGTCTCCTAGTCGCCATGGCACGGCCGCAGGCGGGATCGAGCGAGTCCATTGAGG
>JAUHWE010000182.1 GCA_030424825.1 Verrucomicrobiia bacterium | reverse complement strand
ACATGGGGTTCGCCGGACCCAGCATCGCTCCCTACGGGAATCCTCACTACGAGACTCCAGGAATGGACCAACTGGCGAGAGAAGGCCTGCGATTCTCTGATTTTCATTCTTCGGGAAACGTTTGCTCGCCAACCCGAGCAGGCCTCCTGACTGGGCGCTACCAGCAACGGACCGGAATTGAAGCCGTGATTCATCCTTATCCCGAACATCCTGAAAGCCAGAAAGGTCTGCGGGATATAGAAGTCACGTTTCCCGAACTTTTTCAAGACGCAGGATACGCCACGGGAATGGTCGGAAAATGGCATCTCGGATATCCCGAACGCAATTCGGAGTTTCATCCTCAGAACCATGGATTTGACTATTTTCGCGGATACCACAGCGGCAACATCGACTACATCAACCACTGGGGGGACCACTACGAGCACGATTGGTGGCACGGGCGAACGGAGACTCCTGAAGAGGGCTACACCACTCATTTGATCAATCACTATGCACTTGAATTCATCGATAAGAACAAAGACCAGCCCTTCTGTCTCTACATCGCCCACGAATCGCCTCACGCGCCCATCCAAGGCCCCAATGACCCCATACAACGCGGACCTGGTTTAGAGGAGCGGAAAACGCCTCTCGAGGAAGCGATGAAACAGATGATCCTCGAAATGGATACCGGCGTAGATCAGGTGAGAAAGAAAATCGTTGAGCTGGGACTGGCAGAAAAAACGCTTATCCTCTTCTTTTCCGACAATGGAGACGCTCCGCAAACAGCGACCGGCAGCCCGAACTTGCGCGGACACAAAGGTTCCGTCTACGAAGGCGGCCATAGAGTTCCCGCCATCGCTTGGTGGCCCGGTAAAATCAAGCCGAACCAGCAAACCGACGAACTGGTCTTCACCTTGGATGTAATGCCCACCATTCTCTCGATAGCGGGCATTGAACGTCCCAGGAATCGCACTCTCGATGGTATCGACCTTTCCCCCGTTCTGTTTGCCCGCAAATCGCTCCCTAAACGAACGCTCTATTGGGGCTCGCTTTCCAACAATGGCAATCGCTCGGAAGCCGTCCGTGAAGGGCCCTGGAAGCTCATCGCCCTGCACCCCAACGCCAAGGAAGGCACGTACGAGAACGAGGTGCTCGAGCTCTATCGCCTCGATCGCGATCTAGGGGAGAAGAACGACGTCTCTTCCCAAAACCGTAAGCAACTTTCCAAAATGAAAAAGCAGCTCGACGCGTGGCTCGCGGATACTCAGGCGACGGCCACACCCCAGCCTGGAAGCTGGACCAATTCGACGATAACCGGGAAAGAGGCCAACGATGCTTTCAATCGATTCAGAGAAGCGCGGCAGGAATCCTATTCCCCCAATAAATAGTGCCAACCCTCACCAAGATCCTGATACAGACTGGCACTCTGCCGTCCTTCGTTATTTTCCTGCTTTTGGGATATAATGGCGCAAATGCGAAACCGAGTCAGCCCAACATCCTTTTTATCTGCACTGACGACCAGGCTGCCTGGGCAATAGGCGCCTCGGGCAACGATCAAGCCATAACGCCCCACATGGATCGACTCGCGTCGCAAAGCGCGTATCTAGTCAATTCATTCGTCACCACCCCCGTATGCTCCCCGTCGAGAGCAGCTACCTTAACGGGACAATATGGATACGAAGTCGGTGTCCATAATTGGTACAAGCCAACCGATCAAACCAACGGACTCGATCCAACCGTTACCACGTTTGCCGAAACGCTTCGCGATGCAGGCTACCGCACTGGGCTCGTTGGGAAATGGCACCTCGGCATGAATGATCGCTTCTACCCTACCCTGCAAGGATTCGACTACTTCATGGGGCACCGGCACGGCGGATTTAAAGTTGTCGATCCGGAACTCGAGGAAATGGGCAAAGAGAAAACCTACGCGGGACTGACAGCGGACATTCTAGCCAACCATGCGATTGGGTTTATCGAGAACCATCTCAACCAAAGCGAGGACCAACCGTTTTTGCTTTGCTGGCATACGCGGGCACCCCATTTTCGCTGGCTGCCGGTAGCGCCGGAGGACAGCGAACCCTACTCGGACGACTTTGAAATCTCCATACCAGAGTACCCCGATTTAGATACTGTCTCCGTCACTCGCATGATGCGTGAATACCTCATGTCAACTCGGAGCGTCGATCGAAACTTAGGACGCGTTCTGGATGCGCTGGACGAGTTGAATATCGCAGATAATACAGTCGTAATATATACTTCTGATCATGGATACAACATGGGACACCATGGTATTTGGCACAAAGGCAATGGAAAGTGGATACTCAATCACGAGGTTCCCGCTACTCACAATGTAGCAAAAGACTACCGCCCCAATATGTACGATCATTCCATTCGTGTCCCTTCCTTAGTTCGCTGGCCCGGAGTGACTGAGCCAGGCACGCGGATCCTACAGACGACTTCGAATCTCGACTGGTTCCCTACCTTGCTCGATATGGCGGGAGTTAAAAAGTCTGAAACCTTAAACCTCAGAGGCCACAGCCTCACTCCATTGCTTCGAGGAGAGTCTCCTGAAAGTTGGGATCATCACATGTATTCCTTTTACTCGAGTTCAAAAGAGTATGCAGTCCAGTTTGTTGACGAAATACGCATGGTGCGCAGCGATCGCTGGAAACTGGTTCGATATTTACGCGCCCCGGAGAGAGATGAATTGTTCGACCTAGCCAACGATCCCAATGAGTCGAAGAACCAGATAGCCAATCCTGAATACGTAAAAGTGATCGAAGCGCTTCACGCTAGAATCGTTCATCAAATGACCCTGACTGACGACCCCGCATTGCCCCTTCTCAACGATTAGTGCCTTTTCCTCGCGTTTGTCCAAAAGCGCAGGATCGGCTCAATCCCCTGATCACGATGGAACGCAATGTGGCGAAAGTTGCTCCCGCAAGAAAATCGATTTTATTTCTTTTCTAATATCTCACTTGAAAATCGGTCACAACAATTTAAAACGGCATTCGAACCCACCCCACACTATGAGATTTTTCGCCAAAGCATTCGCAACGTTCCTGATCCCCCTTTTTCTTTTCTCCGCCGCTTCCAGCGCCCAGGACGAAAAACCTGACCCTACCCACGCTAATGTTTCCTACGGGTTTCACCAAAGACACGTATTCGATATTTGGCTTACCGACAGCAAAGACGGCAAGCCCACCCCTTTGGTAATCTACATCCACGGAGGTGGTTTTCGCCAAGGAGATAAAGACACGATTCAAGTTGACTCGATCAAACAATTCCAGAACGCCGGATTTTCGGTAGCGGCGATTCACTACCGTCTCTCAGATGCCGGTCCCTACCCCATCATGATGCAGGACGCCGCTCGCTGCCTCCAGACCATTCGCAGCCGGTCGAAAGAGTGGAATTTGGATACAAATCGTGTCGCTTGCTATGGCGGTTCCGCTGGAGCGGGTATTTCGCTTTGGCTCGGATTTCACGACGACCTCGCCGATCCCCACAGCAAGGACCCAATCGCTCGTCAATCAACCCGAATCACAGCTGCAGCGACTATAAATGGACAGGCGACATACGATTTGCGGACTTTCCGTGAATGGTTTGAAATTCCTGAATTGAAAAACCACGAAGCCCTATACCCTTTTTACGACGTTAAAGCAGAATCAGACTGGAATACGGATCGCGTAAAATCACTTATGAAAGATGCCTCGGCCATTACCCATCTCAGCAGGGACGACCCACCTGTCTACATGACCTACCGCCGAGGCAATGTTCCCGTGAACGTTGAGACCGCTGAAGGCATCTGGGTGCATCACGTAAAACTGGGGCTAAAACTTCAGGAAGCGATGGGCAAGCTTGGACTGGAATGCGTAGTCCATTCACCGGATCATCCAAATAATAAATACGGATCCCTAGAAGCCTTTCTCATAGCCAAACTCTCGGGGTAGCGGGCGATCTCCGAGCGCCCATTGTCGGGTAGATCAGGTGGGCGCTCGGAGATCGCCCGCTACCTTTTTAGATTGAAAAAATTGATTTCGAATCTTTCTCCAACGAAATCCGGAAAGACAAACATTGCAGCCAAGCCAAAGCCACCCTACTCGAATAGGTATTTCATGAATAAACTATCCATCGTTTCTTTCCTCGCAGGTTCGCTTCTAACTGTCGGCCCTCTCAGAGCGCAGCTACCCCAAATCAGTGAGTCCGGTCATGAACTGACACTCTTTGCTGAGTCTCCCGACATTGTCACCCCCATAGGGATGGCTATCGATAGCCGCGATCGCGTTTTTGTCATCGAATCCCACACTCACATTCCTCCAAAGGATTATAAAGGCCCTAAGGGCGATGTAATAAAGCTCTTTGTCGATCAAAATAACGATGGAATCGCGGATGAGTCTCGCACCTTCGCAGAGGGACTAGATCAGGCGATGAATCTCGCGTTTTCTAAAGACGGCACCCTATATGCCCTGTGTGCCAAGACGCTTGTCGCCCTACCGGATCGGGACAACGACGGCAAGTGCGATGGCTTGGAGACCATTCTCACACTGGAAACGGATTCGGGAAACCCGCACGGAAATTGGCTTGGGTTAACCTTCGACAACCAGGGAAAAGTCTATTTGGGTCGCGGAAACGTTGGCAGTCACTACCATCGGGTAAGAGGTCACGACGGCTCCTTGGTCGAAGGTTACGGCGATGGGGGCAATATCGTGCGCGCCAATTCCGATGGGACAGAAGTCGAGGAATGGGCCACCGGATTCTGGAATCCCATGGATCTAAAATTTGACCACAAGGGCCGGTTAATGCTCGTTGACAACGATCCGGATGGGCGAGGACCTAATCGACTGCTGAAAGTGGTTCGCGGCGGGGACTATGGCTACAAATCCGTATTTGGTGGATGGGGACGGCATCCCTTTCAGGGATGGGACGGGTCCCTACCGGGCACCCTTCCTTTTCTATCCGGAACCGGAGAAGCGCCATCCGGGTTAATCGATGTCTCCACTAAATCGGCAGACAGCTATCTCGTGACCATTTGGAATGAGAACACGATCGAACGACATTCGATTTTGAATGGAACCGTTTCCAAATCGATATACATGTCTGGAGAAAAGGATTTCCGTCCTGTTGCTCTCGCGGGTGACAGTAAAGGCAATCTCTACATAACGGACTGGATGCTCGTCGACTACCCCAACCACGGAAAAGGGCGCATCTGGAAAGTAACGAATGTTCCCCTACCAAAGTCGATCCCCACACCGAAGCCTACCCAGTCGCCCACTTCGAAGTCCATCGCAAAATTCTTTCAATCCGAAGACCCCTTCGTGCGGCACGAAGGTGAAATGTGGCTGTCCGAACAGAGTCGCTCAAACGTGGCCACAAAGCTGGCAGCGCACAAAGATCCGCAAGTACGACTCGGGGTGGTTCTTTCACTACGACGATCAAAGGCGCCCAATTTAGATACGTATATTCGAACGGCTCTGGCAGACCCGGATCATCAAGTCAGACGTATCGCACTCATGTGGGCGGGTGAAAGCTTGAACCTGAATCTCAGACCCGACCTCGACCGCGTCCTCACCGCTGGACCGGTCGACCACGAATTGTTTGAAGCTTACTTGGCGGCGATTGAGATGCTTGAGCCCTCCTTTGCCAAAGCTTATGGGAACCGGGAGAACCCACGCGCCTACAAAATACCCAGAACACTCGATCCCGTGCTTTTGGATACGCTTGCCTGGAACGAGAATCTGCCATCTGCCGTAAGAGCGCTCGCCCTTTCGCGACTTAGTTCGGAAAAGATCATCGACTTCCTCGACAATAGCGATCCCACAATTCGATTGGCGGCTATCCGAAAAGCCTCGGCAATTGTTAGCGATCCAATTCGCGATTCCCTCGTCTCGTTCGCTTTAGATAAAGGTAAAGACGCTGAAACGCGTTCAGAAGCTCTGCTCGGACTTTCGCGCCAGATTCTGACTGACCCAGTAAAGCTACTCCCTCTGTTGGATGATCCAAACTCTGAGATTGCCATAGAAGCCGCCCGCACACTGCGCTGGCATACCGGCAACGAGAAAGTAAGAAACGCTTTGCAGCGACGGTACGAAGACTGGATGAATGACTCCGCCAAAAGGCCTCAGGCCGAAATTGCAGAAGCCTCCCTTTTCGGAAACGATCCGAGCAAACGGTTCGCCAAAGCGAGACCGCAAAACCTGGCAGACTGGAATCATGCTCTTTCCAAAGGGGGTGACGCGGACCGGGGAGGCCGCGTCTTTCGTACCCAGCAATACCTATGCGCTACGTGTCATTCCATCGATGGGCAAGGGAGCGAGTTTGGACCCAACCTTAGCGGGCTGGCCCAATCGGTCAATCGAGCCTCCATCATCCAATCCATCCTAGATCCCTCAGACTCCTTTAGCCCAGACTATCAAGCTTGGGAGATCATGACAAAGGATCGGAAAACGCATCAGGGCGTACAGTTAGACCACCAAAACAAAGGAGACATTGTACTCTTCACAGTTGATGCCCGCGAAAACATCCGCTTCAAAGCCGATGAAATTATCGATTATCGAGCGTCTCCCTACTCCTTGATGCCAGCAGGTCTCACCAACCTTATGACTGTATCCGAATTTCGCGATCTGGTCGCTTTTTTATCCAACCCAAAATGATTGCCGTAACAATATACTTTCCCCCCGAAACGAGCATCCAATAGATTCTAGGGCGTCCGGTTTGGGTGAATGTCATCCTATCGTTCCGAGCTTCATTAGACGACACAGACCATACCTCACACTCACGCTTTCACCCTCTTCACAATTAGCAATTTGTGTGAAGCCCCAACGGTTTGTGTTCTTAAAACGCTGAGGATTGCATTAATATTTCAGGAATCAGCTAGCATTTTCTGGATACGTTCTCGAATAAGTCCGGTAAGCGGAGCCACTCCCGACTTCGAGTGGTATCCGTTCTTTTCCAAATACGACCCCACCTCTATCGGCTCCCCGAAAACTACCCGTGCCTTTCGTTTCCCTAAATGTTTCGCCTTCCCAAGCAAATCCTCTTCCAATTTAAATATCGTTTCAGCAATTCGGTCCAACGACGGTTTTTCGGTTAAGTAAGCACCTGGGTAACTGTACAGTTGATGAGCCAGAAACACCTTGTCTAGTTGGTCATATAGTTCGTCTTCCCGCTCTTTGCCAGGTGGTGAATCTTCGTTCGTCAGTTCCTTTCGTATGGTCGCCCGAATTGCCTTAATCCGCTTTGGAATCGAAACCGATTCGTTCACGGCATCATGAGCGCTTTCGACTTGCGTTACCAATGCCTCTCTCAGTCCTACCAATCTATCATCCAGCGAACCCGATTGCGCAGCCCCCAAATGCTCTTCCTCTTTGATCGACAATATGGCAGATCCTAAATCCAAAATTCGCTCTAACGGACTTTTATCGATTCTAGGCTTCCACAATATCCGCTTCTCCAATACAGTGAGCCGATCTGAAACGACAGTCTCTGCAGACGGATCGTTGTAGAGCCGAATGGCCGATGGAACAATATAACCGCGCTTCCCATCCGGCAGCTTACTCATCGCCCTCAGGGCAATACTCGCCACTCCATCATTCAACTCGTCTAAGGCTTCCATATGATGGTAGATCTCTCCTTCAGGAAAAATGACCAACGGATGCTTTCCTTCCTCCAAAATCTTGATCGCTGTCTTGATCGCCATGACATCCCCACCTTCTCGATTGATGGAAAACGCGCCCCCTCTCTGTAAAACAAAGCGATTTATTCGTCCCGCTTCGAAACCTTCACGGGCCGCCATAAAATGAAATGCAAATCCATTGCGTTTCCCCACCGCAATCATCAATCCGGGATCCGCATGGTCTGAGTGATTAGGTGTGACAAGGATTGCATGCCCTTCCCTTGACAACTCAGTCAATCGTTCTGCTCCGACAATTTTGACCTCTGAAACCCTGTGCTGACAGCGCAGCAATAGTGCGGACAGCAAATGAAGCACCGGTCGAAACCACGCAGAGTATTTTGGCGGG
>JAUHWE010000181.1 GCA_030424825.1 Verrucomicrobiia bacterium | reverse complement strand
GGCCATGGAGGTGGTTCCGGCGCCCGCAGCGGATAGGCCAACGAAATCCCATTGGGCTCCTGGGGCCGCAAAGAGTAGAGCCATTCCGGCCACTCCCCCAAGCGCCGTCCCGATGGGAAGACGTCTCGGGCGTTGACGCTCAACTCCCCAGACAAGGGCCAACATCATCAATGGCTGAAAGGCGCCCACTACCGCGGCGATTCCGCCAGGAAGGCGATAGGCGGCCACGAAAAGTAGGGCTTGAAAGGCTCCAATATTGAGGAGAGACAGGACCAGAAGCCGCCCCCAACCTAGGCTCGGAACGAAGGACCGTGTCATTCCTATGAGAATTAAACCAGCGGGAAGCGTCCTGATAACTGCTGAGATGAGCGGCCGGTCTTCCGGGAGAAACTCTGTGGTCACCAGGTAGGTGCTTCCCCAGGTTGCTGGCGCTGAGGCCGTCAGGAGAATAGTGGCAAGACTGGAGGGAGCGAAAAACGTTTTCATGGGTTGAAGCATAGCGAACTTGTCTGCGTTTTTCTAATACCCTGATATTGCCAACGCTATGCAGTTTCCGTATACCCCTTTTTATGTTGGATAGAGTCCGTAATTTTCTGGTGGTTTTGGAGGAGGGAAGCTTGAACCGGGCGGCCCTCCGATTGGGTATTGCCCAGCCAACCCTTTCCCGCCACATCCAGAGCCTTGAACAGGAACTGGGGGCTCAGTTGTTCGAGCGAGAGCCGAAGGGGATGCAGCCCACTGATTTTGGATACTTTCTTCGCGACAGGTTCAGTCCTCTGCTGAAGCAATGGGACCTCGCCCGCGCCGATGTGAGCGCCTATGCTCAAGGAAGGCGCAACCAGTTGCGGGTGGGGTATATCGGGCTGGCCGCGGCTAAATACCTGAACCCCGCCCTCGCAAGGCTAAAGAGTGAATTCCCGGACCTGAAGCTTTTGCTCTTCGACCACACGCCGTTCGAACAGGTTCAAGCGCTCCGGGAAGGGCTTCTGGATGTCGCCATCGTGGGACAGGAAGGAGCGGCACTGGCGAAGGACTTTTATCAGCGAAGCCCGGCGAAGCTCGGGGTTTGCGTCGTGCTGTCAACAGACCACCCGTTTAGCTCGAGAGAGTTTGTTTGCCTCTCTGAGCTAAAGTCGGAGCGTTTTGTGAGCGTCTCGGAGAAGGCCGTTCCAGGACGTAACCATTGGATCGTCCAACTGTGCTCGAAGGCAGGCTTTAAACCTCGGTTTATCGAGGAAACCAATACAGTTTCGGAGACTTTTACGCTCGTAGCCAGCGAACAAGCGGTGGCTCTCTTGCCGGACTATGTCGACGGTGCTCCGCCGCCAGGGATTGCCTTTTGTCGTCTGTCGGACAAATGGGCCAGTTGGAGACTTTTTGTCTTAAGGCAACGAGGCCGAGGATCGCAGGCCGCACGCCGTCTGGTCGACTTGATCGTTAGTTGAAGGCATGGAATCCCGTTGCTTCAGGAATCCCGACTTTAAAAGTATTTGTTAGGTCGGATTATGAAAAAGCACATTGGAAATTCGACACGTTAGTAAAGTGATTGGAAGCATCAGGACAGAACTCATTGTGGTCGGCCCATTGTTTCTGCTCGTTTCGTAGCAGTACCGCTTCATCGGAAAAATCTGATTCGAGCTTCTTGAGGCAAGGAGAACAAGTGTTCTTGCCTGTCTCGTCGCTTTCTAGAAATCGGATAAGGTCCTTTGGCGAAAGAAATTCGATTGCGTTGATCGTTGAATTTTGGCTAGGTACATTGGAGTTCGGTAATGAGAAAATACGGTAGAGCTACTTTGTGGACCACGTTGGGGTCGTTGGCGTGTTTCTCTGTTGCGGTTTGTGGTGAACCGGCTGAAAGGGAAGGCACCATTGTATTTGAGGATTCATTCGAGCGGTCCGAATTGGGTGAACCTTGGCGGATTCTCATTCCATCGTTTACAATTGAGGAAGGGCGGCTTGTCGCGCATGAAGTGCCGGAGCGGAAACACACGTCGATTTCCCGTGTACTGCTCGATTTCCGGAATGCCGTCTTCGAGTTTTCATTTCGCATAACCGACGCGGTGGGGCTCCATTTGGTGATAAACGATACAAACTACGAGCCAGCTCATTCCGGACATATCTGCCGGGTTTCTTTTTCGCCTTCCGAAGTAAAGATCTCGGACGATCGCGAGGGCGCCTTTCGTAAGGATCTGTACCGGGCCTACCTCGACTCTGGTCGGACGATCGAACGCTACTTATTGCAGGAAGTCATTCCGCAGTCGTTTGATCCGGAGCGTTGGTACCGGGCCCGTGTCGTTCTGAATGGGGAGAGAATAGAGGTGCTGATTGATGGGCAATTGATGGGCTCCTTCGAGTCGCCCGGAATCGGTCACTCGACGAAGACGGATTTCGGTTTTGTGACCAAGGGAAACCTCGTCGAGATTGACGATGTCCGCGTCACGAAGTTTGGAGACGAGTAAGGGTTCAGATTTAGAATCCCCACTGTTTTCAAACTCTATTGGTTATATGCCTTTGCTGTTAGCGAGTTCGATTGTATGCAGATAGGAAGTTAGTCGGGATTCACGTTAGTTCGAAATAAAATCCCGCTTTGACTGGGAGGCGGGCTTCGCTGTAGGTTCCGATTGAATGAGAGCGATAACGGAGTTTTTGTACGCACTGACCGACCACCTGCCTCCTAGTTTGAAGGATCGAGCGCCTTTGATTCACATACGCAATAGATTGCGCCACTGGGAGATCCTGCGACGTACTTCGGAATTGGTCGAAAACCCCCAGTATCAGAAGCAGATAGAATCCAGGCAGTTCAAAGTCGTATTCGTTTCTCCGATATACAACTCCTTTCCCTTGCTAGCGGTTTCGCTGTTTGATCAGACCTATGAAAACTGGGAATTGCTGTTGGTGCATGACGGCCCTTCCTGTGAGCTGCCCGAAGTGGCTCGCTCAATTATCGAAAGCGACTCTCGCATTCGTATGATCGAGACTGAAAAACGCGCGAATGACTGGGGCCAAACGCCCCGAATTAAAGGATTGGAGGAATTGGCTAAGAATAGGGAGGCGGATTTTGTAGTGATTACCGGGTCGGACAATTTCCATGCCCCCGGCTATATCGAAAAGATGCTTGAACCTTTCGACGATGGAATCTGCGTCACCTATTGCGATATGGTGCACGAATACTACAAGTGGCGTAATTTTGAAACGCGCTTGGAATATTCGTTTATCGACTGCGGTTGCGTGATGGCGCGAGTTGAAACCGCATTGGCTGCGGGGATGAATGACAAATCCTATAAAGGAGATTGGCATTACGTGGCCGACTTGATCCGGCAATGCGGCACCAAGGCATTCCGAAAAGTCAATGCCACGCTTTACGTCCACAATTGATTATAGGGACAATTCTGATTTTGCTAAAGAGCTTATTGTACTAGTCTCCCTTTCCGGAAATAACGGTGGTGGGCAGCAGGTGACTTTTGACGGGACATTGGCTACAGGCGGGGGCCACTTCTCCTCGGAGCATTGTTGCACGTAAGTTTGCGAATCCCTCTCCTAGGAAAATGCTTTTCAAATCCGTCTCCTCATCGAGTTCCCCAAGGACTTTTCCATGCCATGGGCAGGGTACAGCTTCTTTCTGGTTTCTTATGACAATTTCGGTAAATGGGCGCTCGCAATAGCTATCGGCGAAAAATTCTTGGGGTAGAGCGAGCGGTTTCCTGGATTCGAAGTCAGGGGCGAACCGCTTGGGAGTGGGCTCCAAGTCAAGATTGTCGTCCTCCTTGGCAGCATTGAAGTCTTCGAGTAAGTTTTCGTGTGAATCGGGGATTGTGAACAAAGCGGAGTCTGTATCCATTGGTGGAGAAATGACGACATCCAGTTTAAGGGACTTGGCTTTGGCGAGGATGCGTTCGCGGTAGGCGTTGAATAAATGAGGGTAGTTCCCGAGTTTTTCGCCCTCGTCATTCCAATACTCGGTGGGAACTACGTGGCGGAAATCGACGAGATCCGCGTCCAGCTTCTTGCATATATCGAGAAAGTCTAGGGTTTCATGGATGTTAGAACGCATGATGACGTAGTTGAAAAGGAACTTTGGATATTGGGAATTCGATCGGTCTCTAAGAGTCTTCAGGGCTTTGATGTTTCCGACGATTCGTTCGTAGTCGCTTTTCACTCGGATCCTCTCAAGTGTCTTTTTCGTCGCCCCATCCATCGAGAAGATGATGAAAGTCAAGCCGTAGTCGATCAAAGCCGCTCGAATGCTCGAATTCATAAGCATCGCGTTCGTGCATAGACCGACGTCGAGGGAGTCGCTATAGGTAGAGATTGTTTTCAATATCTCGACGAAACGGGGTGCCATGAACGGCTCGTCCCCGCAGGATAGCAAGAGTTCCTTGATGTTTGGCCCCAAGCGACGAAACCAATGATCGAACGTATCCAGACTGACCGTCTTGGTCGGGCGAGCGGCGATTTTTGGATCGCTGTAATAGCAGAATTGGCATCGCAAATTACACTTATTGATGAGGTCCATCCTGAGAGAGATGAACGGACCTTGTTCGAGACGCTCCTTTAGAGAGTCTTCGATTCGACTGTCGATCTGATGGATTGCCATGCGTTCTTTTTGTTAGCGCACTTCGGTTAAAGTGGGACTTGAAGTAGGTTCTGGTGAAAATGGTTGAAGGCCATAGTCGGCGTATCGCTGAATAGAGAACGTGGATTCGAAGCCGAACGTATTGAAGGCTTCAGTAAGATCGTTTTCACGCATTAGGGCCTCAGTAAAAGTGGGGTTACAGGATAGAGCCCCCCAACAGGCATCTCCAAAGGGAACTCCCGGTTTCTCTATCACATGCTTGGACTTGCGATCCACGCACCCGAAGTGCCTCCATTCGTCGGCAACTTGCTTATAACAATGGAGCAGTAGGGGCTGATTGTGATACATTGGATAGGGGACGGGACTTAGAATCGTGTCCGGTAGTGCGAGGTGAACGATAGAGTTAGCGATATGCGGGTAGGCCGCCTTGAAGGCATCGATGAGGTTCACATGCGGTGGATCTTGCATGGAGTAGAGTATATTCAGGTCTGGATATTGTCTCTCCAAGTGGTTTTGAATCGCTTCTTTGCCTACCCTTGTGACCACGCAAATACGGTCGATTCCCGCTTCCAAAAGATTGTCGATGCTGTAGTCGATTAGCAATTTGCCGCTTATCGATTGTAGTTCCTTGGGTTCTCGGCAGCGCGTGCGCGTGCCCAGACCTGCGGCTGGGATGAGGCCTATCGTCATGTAAAGCAGAGTTGGTTGGAAACTAAGTAGAATTGGTTGGGTTCAAGCTATTAAGGGGAGCGAGCTCCATTCTGAGTGTGTCGCGTTCGTTGTTTACAAGAGGGCAGGCCTACCGTTTCGAAAATGAACGGATGGTAGTTGCTGCGGGTTGGACACTTCGCTGGATTCAGTGCGAGGCTTTCGGGGCATCAGGAAGAGCATAGGGGGTTCCCTATGCATTTGTCCAATCAGAAAATTGTTAGTAGACTCCGTCCCATTTGTGGCTCCCTGCTGACCAAGGGAAACCTCGTCGAGATTGACGATGTCCGCGTCACGAAGTTTGGGGAGGGGTAGCCGCTATCGAATAGGTCGAGTCTCTTCCTTTGATGCGGCTAATCCTCAATGCGAACCCTCTGGAAAATGCAACCCGCATAGATTTGGATACGCCCATTTTACGCCAATCTCTTTATTTCGTAGAGGCTCTCATCTCCGCCACAGATCTTATTCCAGCTAAACTGGGAAGAAATTGGGTTCCTCAACAGAATAACGCTTCGTCAGTTTGTATTCTACGGGCAAGGATACCTTGTCAGGCCGGAAAGCAAATCGGGATGATACGGACTCGCATTTTAAACTTAGCCCAATCTTATTGCTATTCCCTGATAGGCGTATCCAGACGGTGGTTCACTCTTTGAACCTCTTCAAGAAGTTTGATTTATTTCCCTTCGGGTAAATACCTCGAAGCTTGTCGCAGACCCCGACTTGTCGGTGGCTTCGTTGCTGACATTGGTAGCGGGCGATCTCGGAGCGCCCATTGGTGTATCTATTGGGTGGGCGCTCGGAGATCGCCCGCTACCTTAAAATACCTCGGGGCTTGCCCCGGGGATGCTTTATTTCAGGTCTTGGAATTATCAATCTGTGCCTGATTAATCTAATTTACTCTTTCCAAAAATCCGTCTCGGAGCGCTTTTTATCCGTCTCGGGGTGGATTTCAAAACCTCAGTTCGCTAAGGTACAGGCACACGTATACGCTAGTATGAATTATTCGTATACAAATTTCAATACACAGTCTGAACCTTCTTATGACAAATAATACAACTCTCTCAAATCACAGAACGATCGGTGCTCATGGATTGCGGGCGGCCGCGATCGCTCAAACTTTTTTCGTTGTAGGTGGCCTCGACGCGCAAAGCGATTCCTCGGATGATGCTTCGTTGTCCGTCGATCTTGACCCCCTTGCTGTTAAGGGTGACAACTTCGCTCTCTCGACGCCTAAATTCAAGACGCCCTTGCGCGACACGCCGCAGACGATCGATGTAATCCCCGAACAAGTTATCGAAAGTCAAGGTGCCACCAGCCTGCAGGATGTCTTGCGCAATTCACCAGGTATCACATTCCGTGCTGGTGAAGGAGGAGCTGCTCCAGGCGATAATCTCTTTGTCCGTGGTTTCTCCGCCGCCAATGACATATTCGTCAATGGAGTCCGTGATCGTGGCGAATATTCAAGAGACTCCTACAATCTGGAACAAGTTGAAGTTTCCAAAGGTCCTGCATCTGCCACCTACGGACGTGGCTCTACTGGCGGATCTATCAATCTCGTTACCAAGCAAGCCGTCAAAGGCAACTTCACCAATCTCAGCGCCACCATTGGCACTCACGATCACAAGCGCGTCGTCGTCGATGCCAATCGTACGCTCGACAGCGAAAACGGGATTTCCTTCCGAGTTGCTGCTATGGCGACAGATGAAGACGTCCCAGGTCGCGACTACGTATTTAAAAAATCATACGCGATCAACCCAAGTCTCTCTTTCAAGCTGGGGGAGAGCACCCAAGTTTCTCTCAATTACGAGAAAATGCACCAAGACGAAATGACCGACTTTGGCATGTGGACGGGTCTGTTTGGAAACCCAGACGTCGACTACTCCAATTTCTACGGCTACCCGGAACGTGATTTTCTCGACGTCGACAATGATCGCAGCAACCTCTCTATTGGGCACCAATTCGGCAATGGAATGACGCTCCGGAACGTGTCTTCTTATTACACATCCAAGCAGGATGCTATCTATACCGCTCCTACCAGTCCCAACGATTCTACGCCCGACGGTTTCATTCGCACCAGCGATAAAGCGAAGGACAAATACAACGAGAACTTCGCCAACCACACCAGTTTAAGCGGTGCCTTACAAGCGGGAAGCATTTTCCACTCCTTCTCCACAGGCCTTGAGTTCAATAAGGAGAATTACGAAAATTTTTCGCACAACAGCATCAGTCCCGACCCCGTGCGAAACGCTATCGATCCATATTCTGACGGCCCATTCGAGTTTTCCCCGAATGAACGCAGTGGTCGCATTCGTAACGGAAAATCAGATACCATTTCGGCCTACCTTTTCGATTCAATGCGGCTCAACGAGCAATGGCAAGTTAACGTAGGCCTTCGCCAGGAAGAGTTCGACTTGACCTACACGGATACCACCGACGATGAAACAACCGAGAGGATCGACAAGTCTGAGTCTCTCACTAGCTATCGAGGCGGCATTACCTACAAGCCGGTTCGCAACGGGAGCGTCTACATCGGTTTTGGCAATTCCTTCAATCCAACGGCCGAAAACTTCACTCTCAGCGGAAGCTCCACTTCCAGTTCCAGCGCGGATCTTAAAGCGGAAGAGACAACGACTCTCGAGCTAGGTACGAAATGGGGTTTTCTCCGTAACCGCGTCAACTTTGCCGCAGCGGTCTTCCAGTCTGAGAAAGACGATGCTCGAGTT
>JAUHWE010000180.1 GCA_030424825.1 Verrucomicrobiia bacterium | reverse complement strand
GTAGTAGACAAAAAAGGGATCTTCCCTGTTTCGCTCCATGAAGTCGCAGACATAGTCCGTCATCAGATCGGGACCGAATTTGCCGGCATTTTGCTCTTTCGTAATAAACTCGCCATTGGACTCGATGGGAGGATTCCAAAACCGCTCCCCGCCAAGCCCACCGGACTTTCCAGTTGTCAGCTGCCAGAGAAAGAATTCGTCAAAGCCCGCTTTGGCCGGACGCATATTGTCGTCGTATCCTGGCAGATTGTTGTAAAGCCCATTCAATTGCCACTTCCCTACTATGACTGTCTCATAGTCATTTTCCTGCATCAGATGACCGAAAGTCTTATCGTTGGGATTCAAATATCCAAAATGCGTGTAGTTTCGGAAATTGTATTGGCCCGTCATGATTTTCACCCGGGACGGCGTACAGATGGGGGTCGAGAAGCAGTTTTTAAAACGGATCCCTTTCGCTGCGAGCGCATCGATTCTCGGAGTCAGGTAGTCCTCGCCGCCGTAACAACCGAAAGCCTCCCAGCTCACATCGTCCGCCATAATCAAGACTACATTCGGCTTTTCCCCAACCGGTCGGACGGGTTTCGCCACAGTGTCGCGGGCGTTGAAAATAAAAGACAGGCCAACGAGGAGAAAGGGGACGGCTTTAATACGATACATGGAAATCGATTAGGGGATTTGTCCTCCAAGGTCACCCTTTTTTTTATAGACGACTGTCTCCCAGATTTCCTAACAAAAAGGGGCGGATCCGAAGATCCGCCCGTCTATCTAATTGAAACCAACTAAAAAGGCAGGTCTCAGATGGTGGCACTGGTGAATTCGCTTGGATTCAACGATTGCGGTCCTCTTCTCGGTAACCGTTTGCAGGCAAGACCATCTTGTGTTTTTTGCCCTTCTTCAAAGCGGCAACAAACTCCTGATTCTCGATAAACGACAAATCGAACTGCCAAACCGCATCGCCAAGACCGTTAGGAACTTGCGAGAGATTCGTACTGTCAGGATGCTGAACGGCGACCACAAACTCGGTAGGTTTGACGGGATTGAAAATCATACCCGTCGCTTCACAGCCATCCGCGCGAACGCTCATGAAGTGGTCGACCGATTCGGCAACTCCATCATTGTCCGTGTCTCGAGCAAACCAGATATCGCCTCCTGTGCTCGATCCGTTTGGGGCATCCTCGATTATATAGATATTTCCAAGAGAATCCTGGGCCAAGTTGTCGGGAGAATTCATCTCACCAGTTGTGGGTGCAAAGCCTTCATTTTTGGGTGTTCCGCTGTCGCTGGCGAACACCCGGACGATCGCCTTGCCCGTACCGGGATTCTCAACCGAGTAGATAGTTCTTTCCGAAGTAGCCGCGAAGTAGATAACTTCATTGCCATTGGCGAGCATCCCTACTTCAACGTCTTCTGGGCGCCCATAGGGAGTTCCGTCCGCATCGTCCGCTCCCCTACGGCCGCTTCCCGTTCCGGGGGCGAAGGGATCCGAAATTCCCGGAAGGGGTACCCCACTTCGGTCGGTCATTGGCACCCAAGTTGCCACACCGATCCTGGGTTCTCCCGCATTCGCAGAATCATTCCAATTGCGTCCCGCGTCTCCCGCGAAATCATCTACCGACAGTACGAAGGTCTGACCCACGGTATAGTCGCCAGCTTGCTTCGCGATGAAGAGGTAGAGAGAACCTGAGTTGTTCTCGTCCACGAAATAGATGAAACGGTTCTTCCACTTCTTACTGAAATTGATCCCCTCGTGAGACACGTTTGCGATGCTATGCAACTCGCGAATCTCGATGTCCTCTGGGGCATCGTAGGGGTTAAGCACCTCAATGATCCTACCTTCTCCGGACCACTCTTCTCCAAGAAGCAGAGTGTCGTTAGGTGTCATGCGGCATGGGTCAAACGCTCCATAGTCGTTGGACCAGTCCCCATTGATTCCTCCGTCATCCCCTCTAAAGAGAACATCCGAGCGACGCGTCAGAAGATCCACTCGAGTCACACCGGCACCGACCGGTGTCTCATGGGGAATAAAAATAAAATCACCCCAAAAATCGTAGGCGATCATGTCGAACATCGAAGCGCTCGTAGGCCCTCTGCCCACAGCCGCTAGAGATGCGTCACTGACTCGGACTACCGACTGGCCTGGGCTAAGAATCTGATTCTCCACTTCGTTTAAACTCATCAGGTTCGACTGGATGATCCCCTCTGGGGCCACCCATGGCTCTGCGAGCTCCTCATACTCATTAGGACTGACCACTATAGCGGATTCCGTCAATGGTGTGAACCATGTAGGAGTCCCGGCAAACATCATCTGCGATGCGAAAAGCATCGCGGACACTCCGCCAGCTCTGCTTAAATTTTTGATGCGATTTTTCATTATATCTATTACTTCCTTATTTATCTACTGGTTGATTTTAGAAACTTACGCCAAAACTTTGGATACGCCATAGCGAAAGTGGATAACAGAATTCAAATCTATCACACTGAATCAATTAAATACACTGTAGTCATATAATTGTTACATTTCCTATGATAGCAACACCTATGCCGCAGGGTTAAAAAAAAGGGGGCGTTGAGAAATCGTAACAATCGTCACGCAATCGGAACATTGGCGCCAGATTGTAACCAATCTCGCGTTTACATTCCAACCTGCCTCCGCTCTCCATTTATGACTGAGAACTCAACTTAGCATTCAATGAGAACAACCAAGATACCTTTTAAAAAATCCGCTTCGCGGAAACCATCGCGAAGAAGGAAATTCGTCGCCCTCGCAGGCCTCGCATTTAGCATCTATGTTCAACCGCGAGGCGATTGTCCCTCCACAATGCTATACGAAAACGGAAGGCGTCTTCAATCCCTGCTACGTCTGCCACCAGGACAGCATTCCCGAACGGGAGAACGTGATGAACGATCGGAATCTCCAGATCGACTACAGCTTCAGCGACTTGGGGATGACCAATCGATGGGACAACCTCAAGGAGGACAGGTCCAAACGTATCGCAGAGATAAGCGACGAGCACATTCTAGACTATATCCGCAATGACAACTACAGCGACCTACCATCCCGACTGCAACAGTCAGAATACCTCGGCTGGGTTCCGGACTTAGAAAACCTCCACCTTGGAGCAGAGGCCTTTGACGACGAAGGTTTCGCCAAGGACGGAAGTCACTGGGTCGCCTTCAATTACAAGCCGTTTCCAAGCACTTTCTGGCCCACCAATGGGTCAACCGACGATGTCATGATTCGATTACCAGAGCACTTTCGAGTAAAACCGGATGGAACGTATTCACGCGAAATATACAAAGCCAACCTGTCGATACTGGAAGCGGCCATCAAAGGCATTCCTTCCATTGGATCCCTTCCTATCGACGAGAAAGAAATAGACGTGGATCTGAACCGCGACGGAGAACTGTCAATGACAATCGAAATAAGTGCCGTCGACCACTTTGTCGGGGCAGCGGCCTCTCTCAACGCCGACACTCATCTTTACCCGAAAGGGGTTGAGTTCCTACACAGCGTGCGATACCTCGGCATAGGGAGAGATGGAGAAATCACAATCCCTCCTCGTATGAAAGAGCTGCGCTACCTCAAGAAATGGCAAGCGTACTCCAAACGCGTATACGCACGACAGTACCAACTCGATGCCTACGATAAAGAGGCTGGGAACCTGCCTGGCTACCAAAATCTCAGAGACCGCGGCCTCGACAACGGGAACGGTTGGTCCGTTCAGGGATTCATCGAAGACAAGGACGGGCGGCTGCGAGTCAATACCTTCGAGGAGAACTTCTTCTGCATGGGCTGTCACAACTCGATTGGCTCGACGATAGACAAAACCTTCAGCTTCGCCCGCAAGATTGACGGAGCCGCCGGATGGAGCTACATTAACCTGAAAGGGATGCCCGACGCCCCCAACAAAGGGGAGCGCATCGGCGAGATCGCGACCTATCTTGAGCGCGTTGGTGGAGGCAGCGAATTCCGAAACAACGACGAGATGCTCCAGAAGTGGTTTTATCCCGACGGGAGACTGAACAAGGAGAAGGTGGCCGGGGCCGAAGATGTGTACGAACTGATCATGCCCTCTCCCGAGCGCGCCCTCACCCTCAACAAGGCCTACAAGACTATTGTTGAGGATCAGGATTTCATTTTCGGGCGCGACGCGACGGTCATCCCTCCTCAAAACGTCTACGACCGTATCGACAACGAGGAGACACCGACTCTCCCAGAGGAAAAAACCTACGACTGGAACATCATCCTCGACTGGCCCTGAATCGACTAAATAACCGCGTGACCCACATGGAGAAAGGGGCTCCGCAACAGAATTTCCTCGCGAAAGCTCCCGTTCACACTCATTGTTCAATTCTCCATTCCTGCGACAATGGATTCGCTGTACTTGAATTCACCTGTGAAGGCATCGTAATACTTGAAGATCACTTGCGGATGGGGATAGGCTACCCAGCGCTCACCGCCTCGCTGCAAAGGAGCGTTGAATACATTGTTCACCTGCACCACGCAGTAGTGGGCATGCGTTCGCTCCAAACGTGGCATGTCGGAAAAGACATACGTAGACCACCGAACATCACATTCGCGCGGTCCGTATTTGAATTTACCATTCGCAGGACGGCCGCCTTCATCGTCAGCAGGTACATGATTGACCGAATTACCCGGCCCGGAAGCAAACTCCCACACATTGTTCAGCACCTTTATGGCAAACGAATTGTGCAGATCACCCGTTAACATAAAAAACTGCTTGGGACTGTGGTCTTCAAAAAACTCGATGAGATCTTCTCGCTCTTCCAGAAACACCGTCCATGCATCATCTTTGGCGACGTCTAGATTTTTATCGGTTCCGCCTCCACTACCGACATGAGGGATCATGAAGTCCACAGAAGAGGCCATGAAAAAGAAGTCCGCATCCGAGTTCCTGATTTCGTTCTTAAGCCAATTGAGCTGTTGCTTCCCCAAAATGGTCGCTCCCTTTTTTCCAGGGTTCTTGACATCGTGCAGAGAACGATGAGACCGCGTATCCAGCATGAAGAACTCGCAATTGGCGACACGAAATGAACCATAGGATCGACGGCCTACGGAATATTCGGCTTCTCCATCTGCCCTTCCGGAAGGTGATATCCGGAGGCGATGAGCGTCAATTACTTCAACGATGTCGTACACGCCCGCGTTCGGGTCACCTGGCTGTGTATCGAGAAACATGTCACGCATGCCATCCGTTGCTTTTCCCCAATGCACATGAAGATTGGCGTAATTCTTCAAATCCATGTTGGAAAAGTTAGCATTCGGATCGTAAAGGACATCACTCCCCTTTTCGAAATGGGCTTTGCCAAATCGCGCCGACTGCTTATGGGCTACGGGATTTGCCCACCCAAGATAGTCGAACCATGCCTTGACCGCGGTATCGCGAAAGACCGACCGTCGATTCACATATCCAGCTTCTCCCGTCGCATAGATGTCATTCAGCAACTCGTGGTCATCAAACGTGTAAAAACTGGGTACATTACTATGCCATTCCATCATGTTCCTCCCGCGATTCATATAGGTTTTGTAATTCTCCCAAACTCCTACCACCGCCGGAGCCAAATCAACGATCGCTGGAACCTCGTCTTCAGGATTCAGACGAACTTGCGACTTCCAAGCGGATGCCGGAAAGTCTCGATCCTCCTCGTAAAGCCAGTCTCCGTTGACTATCGCAAAATGTACTTCATCCGTGACTTGATCATTAAGCGTATCATACAGCGGCATACTCGGGCCAATACTACCCGCCCAGCTTTGATTAACGCAAGAGGTGAACTCAAACTGGAAATTAAACAAGCCTTTCGGATTGTGCTCGGGATCCACAAAGCCGCTTGAGTCCGGAAGGGTCTTAAACGATCCCCCAAGGCCCTTATCTACGGTGTAGTAGTAGAGCGTATCAGGATAGAGATTCGTCAGGGTCACAATTGCCGTATTGTCATTCTCTATCTTGGACTCCACATACTCCGATACCATTAGCTGTTTCAATTTTTCCGTTCCATATTTGACTGAAACCTCGCCCGGCACATTCGTCCGTACCCAAATGCTCATTGTCGTCGCGCTTGGGCGTCCCAAAATGGGGCCATGCGTTACTTTCAAGTCGACGAACGAATCTTCAGATTCGACCGACAAGATTGAGGAAAGGCTTAGTAAAAGAATGAGGAGGTACTTCATGATCGCCATTATTTACCTCAGATGCGCAAGGCCAAGCGAATACGCGCCTCCAAACCCATTTGATTCCAATTTCACTCGCCAAACGGCTCCGATCGGCGTAGGCTCAAATTCTCCTTCATAGCCGAATCCAAAACGCTGAATCCCTACCCTTTGCACCTTGAACTGGCCTAATCACCGCACCTCAAACGATGTGGAGTTCATTATTCGTATTTACTCTTCTCTATTCGAGCTCTACCCTGATCAAATTGAATCCGATGTCTGAAAAACGCTTTCAGAAAAGACCTGCTTGGACACTAATAGCAATCTCGTGCAGCCTGCTGTGCCTTCCCCTGCAGCTCGAAAGCACTCAGCTGAAATACATACAGTACGAAGTTTTTGCGGGAATAGAGAATCTTTCCTCCCCATGGGTGAAGGAGATACGGCAGGATCGAAATGGATTCGTTTGGCTGGCCACCAACAATGGGCTCGTACGCTATGACAGTCAACGATTCATCACCTACACGCCTAATCCCGACAACCCAGGAAGCCTAACCTCAAACAAGCCGATCTCCCTCGAATTGGATTCAGAAGGCAATATATGGACATCCAGCCCGGAAGCTCTGAGTCGATTTGATCTGGAAAGCGAGACATTCGAGAATTTCACGCTCCAGAATGCGGATGGCAAAAACCTTCTGCAAAGCCCACAAGCTCTTCTTTACTCGTCCCAAAAGCTATTCTTCCTCGGCTCCCTCAACGGTCTCTTCATTTTCGATCCATCCAAGAAAGTCTGGACAGGAATATTCTCGAACATAGGCGGGGAACAAACCCGGGTTCGCGAGATAGCAGAAACAAGTCCGGGAGAGTTTCTACTGGGAACCTCTACTGGCATATGGAGCTTTGACTTGGCGACCAAACAATTTTTCAAACAGGAATATACCGACGAAAAAGGACAGATCATCGACGATTTCGATGTGGGCGCCTTCTTGATCGATCGCGAAGACCGCCACTGGATTTGCACCTCTACCGACCGCCTATACTGCTTTAACAAGGACGGAAAAGAACTGAGTTTCACGATCGAAAGCACTCCCTTAGATGAAACAACGCTTACCGACTTCAGCTACGTACACCAAGACCGGGATGGCAACATTTGGGCTGCTCCCGGACAGAATGGCCTCATCGCCTTGGCTCCCGGATCCTTCGACTTCCAGTGGATGGATTCGGATCAAGATCAAACAAGACTGGATCAGAACAACATTACCACAATATACGAGTTGAGGGATGGAACGCTCTGCTTTGGCACAAGAGACTCAGGAGTGATCATGCTGGATTCGAAACGCCTTCCCGTCGAATTCTATTCTGCTGAATTTAGGCCCAGGCAATTAGCGATCCAAAGCGTCCGACGACTCATAAACAACACAGATGACTCGATTTGGATGTCAGGATCGAATGGGCGAATACAGCGATTCGACCTGTCAACTCGCACGTTTCAAGATCCGTTGTCAGAGACCGAAAACTTAGAACTGATCAGAGGCAGATCCTTCCAGTCTATCTCAAACGACGAAAAGGGAAACCTGTACATTCTACTGGATCGCAAGATCGTTTTCTACAACGCTCTGTCCGACAAGATTGAGGAACTCAAAATAGACTGGAAGTCTCTCGGCACGAAGAAACAAGACTTTCCCGAAACTCTGTACTTCGACGCGCAGGGGACCCTCTGGCTGCTTGGAGGAAGAATTTATCATCACAATCCAACCACGGGCCAGACTGTCGAAATAGAAGGCCCCTCACTGTTTCCCGATGGACGCACCAGAGGTCTGAGCATCGAGGAACTGGAGAACGGAGA
>JAUHWE010000179.1 GCA_030424825.1 Verrucomicrobiia bacterium | reverse complement strand
GAGAAAGAAAACCACATTGAGAGACGTCTCCTCGCTAGCTGCAGACCACCCGCAATGCACTAAACTTAGAAAAAGAATTTGTATAAATCGGAGCCAGTTGCTGTACATGCGAGTGACTCTATCAATTAGGGGAAAAATTGAAAGCGAATCCAATTCGTCATCCCTGAACTCTGCCCCTAGAATAATTCAATCCATTAGATAACCGCTCAACTACAATGAAACTCCTGGTCGCCCTCTGCCTTCTTTGCGCTTCGATCGTCAACGCGGCCGAAAAGCCCAATATCATCCTGATTTTCGTCGACGATCTCGGCTATGGCGATCTGGGTTGCTATGGCAACACCCAGATTGCGACGCCCAACATTGATAAGCTCGCTGCTGAAGGCCAGCGGTGGACCAGCTTTTACGCATCCGGCTCAACTTGTGTTCCAAGCCGAACCGGCCTGATGAGTGGACGTCATCCCGCTCTACTTCGCTCAGAACCCCTCAAGAATGATCCCGGCGCTCTCCTGCCCGCGATGCTAAATCGCGAGGGATACGCCACCGCAATTCTAGGCAAGTGGCACCTGGCCGGGTATCCAAAGGACTTTACCACGTCGCCAATGCATCCACTGGAATGCGGCTTTGATTACCACTTCGGAACGCCGGGAAGCAACGACGCGCCGGGACCTCCCCTGCAAACCAGAGACGCATTTGATCAGGCGACTTCAGAAACATGGAAAATTCCTCTCATCCGCGGGCGCAAAATCGTTGAGGATCCCGCTGATCAATCGCTCTTCACAAAGCGCTACACCGAAGAAGCAATCCAATGGATCCAGGACAAAAAGGACCAGCCGTTCTTTCTTTATCTTGCTCACAACATGCCGCACGTTCCCATTTTCCCCTCGGAGAAGTTCCAGGGCAAGAGCGCTGGAGGGACATTCGGGGATGTGGTGGAGGAAATCGACTGGTCCGTTGGAAAAGTGATGCAAGCCGTTGCGGATAGCGGACTCGAAAACAAAACCCTAATCATCTTCACCAGCGACAACGGTCCGTGGACGGTTTTCGGACCTCATGGGGGGACGGCAAAACCGCTCCGGGGCGAGAAGTCCACTTCTTGGGAAGGTGGGTTCCGCGTCCCCGCCATTTTCCGCTGGCCCGGTAGAATCCAGCCAGGAGTCGTCAATGGCATTGGCGCTAATCTCGACCTCTATGCGACCTTTGCGGGACTATTAGGCAGTAACGTCCCCTCAGACAAGCCGGGCTTCCTCTCCCTAGATCTCGGTCCTGCTTTGTTCGTAGGTGCCCCGAGTCCCAGGAAAACCTGGCTCTACTCAAGAGGCGTGTACCGATCCGGCCCATACAAAATCCACGAGGTTACGCGCTTCCCCACCGATCCGGATACGCGAAAAAAGAAGCCAGCGATACAGCATGATCCGCCGCTCTTGTTCAACCTCGAAACGGATATAGCTGAACAGAACGATATTGCCAACCACCATCCGGAAATCATCGCTCGACTGCAACGAGAGATGAAAGGAGCAACCGGCGATTAACGTGTATTCAGAATTTTGATTATTGGAAAGATCACCTTTATTCTTTCCGGGTAAAGACCTCGAAGCTCATGACCGGCGTAGCCTGAAAGGCGAAGACTGTTGTCGCTGACCTATACGTGCCGGTGGCTTCGCAGCTGACTTTGGTAGCGGGCGATCTCCGAGTGCCCACACAATAGTTACGACAATGGGCGCTCGGAGATCGCCCGCTACCTAAAAACAACTCAGGGCTCGCTTTACACAATCAGGCTACGAACGCGCTGCCCATTCCGGTGGGTTTTTCAGCTGGTGCAGCATTTCGCCGGCTTTGCGCACGAGCAGCACGCCCTCGTCTTCGCGGTTCGCGAAATCTTCGATATTGATCGTCGCCGGATCGCGGTACCCCACGTTGATCTGATGGCAAACGCTCTCCGGAATCTGACTTGCGATCGTCAGCTTGATCCGACACTGCTCCTTACCTTTTACCATTTTGCCAATGCCGCGTACATGCGTGGAATGAGCGAGAACGCCCCAAGGGTAATGCTTGAACTGATCCCATTGCTCCAAGAAGTAGTCCCGGCAGTGATACCCGATCTCCATCATTGTTTTGCCGTGGGTGACTGAGACCTCGGTAATGTGGGGCGCGTAAATAATCAATTCGCCTCCATTGGCAACGACGGGCTCCAGCTTGTACATTCCCTTCCCCCCGGTCCACAAATCCTCATACATCGGCGGGACGCAGGAGAGCACCGTGTGGAACGGCTTATCTTTTATAGTGATGTGAGTAGGACGAGACACTTCGCTCGCGTGGTCCCAAGCCGCCTCGGGCGATCCGCCAAACAAACCGGCCAGCGATTTATCAGGGCGCACCACCATGCAGAAGCACTTCTTTTGCAGATTCACTAGGGCACCTGCCTTGTCCACAACCTTCCGTACGGGAGTCCACTTGTTGCCGATGATCATTGGGTTGGTCACAACCGCGCCAAGCCAGTGGAAGAAATTCAGAATCTGTGGTCCGCCCACGCCGGGAAAAAGGTATTTGTTGCCACCGGAAAACCCAACCACCTCGTGGGGAAAAACGGGACCGACAATGATTACCTCGTCGTAATCGTAGAGACGCTTGTTGATCTCGACCGGCACGTCCATGGCGAATCGGCCGTCAGTCAGAAGGCTGATTTCCTCCTTGGTAATCGTGCCGATGTTTTTAAGAGCCTCAGGATTGTCCCACTCATGATTGATGAATGCGACGTCGCGATACTGACTCGTTCGGTCATCCATTGAAATCTCCAGCCGATTGCAGATCGCCGCCTCGGACATGGGTTGATGCGTGCCTAGCGCGATCATGACATCGAACTGTTTCGTCGCGCCGCTGAGCTGGTCGAACAGTTTCTTGAATACCAAACCGACTGGTGCCGTACGGGTCCCGTCCGGCACAATTAGCAGAACGCGTTTGCCATCATAATCCGACACCGGACACATATCGGCGATCAAGGCGCCCACCTGTTCATCAGAGACCGCGCCCCCTTCCGGAGCGATCGCGGAAAATACCTGTTCTTTATCCATAAATATATCTGCTAGTTGCCAAATTGGTTCAGCTGATTCTGCACAACGCTAGAGCAGTCTCGCATCCGAGGCTACATAAATTTTCAAGTTGAGACTCATCGCTGAATCGACGGTGAGCGCTACTGAATCATTAAAAATCCCCAATTCACCCAAGGATGATTCCTCGTCTAGGCGTTAAAACACGTCGCCCGAACTGACGGGATTGTATTCCTTGGCTGGGTACTGCGCGAGGATGTCCTCGTTTAAATCCGTGCCCCACCCTGGACCTTCGGGAGGTGTGCCGTACCCGTCCTCCACTTTGATAGGATTGGTCAACACTTCATTGTAGCGGTCGAAAAATCGGAGAATCAGCTCCTGCATGAAGCAGTTATTGATCATCATATCCAGGTGCAGACTGGCAATGGTGGATATAGGGCCATTGGAATTGTGCGGCGCCACCGTAACATAATAGACCTCAGCCATCGCCGCGATTTTCAGCAATTCCGAAAGTCCTCCCGCGTGGCAAATATCCGGTTGAATGATATCCACCGCATTCTTTTCCAGAACCTCGCGAAATTCCCAACGAGTATAAAGGCGTTCGCCGACTGCAATCGGTACGCGTGCCTCCCTCGCTAGTTCTACTAGAGTAGTAGAATTGTCATACAGAATAGGCTCTTCCATGAACGCGATATCGAACGGTTCCAGTTTCTGGGCGACCCGTCTTGCTCCCCAAATGTTTAGGGCATTTCGAATGTCCACGCCGATTTCGATATTCGGTCCCACTGCTTCCCGTATGGCTGCGACACGATCCACCCCCAATTGCATACGTTCGGGAGAAATCACCTGTGGCCCACCAAATGGATACAATTTCAAGCATTGGTATCCCTTTGCGACCGTCTCTTTCGCTTTTGCGGCCAGTTCCTCTGGCGAACCTCCCTCGAACCAGCCATTCGCGTACAACTTCACTTTGTCGCGCACCTTACCACCCGCGAGCTCGTAAACCGGAACCCCCAGCGCTTTTCCTTTAATATCCCACAAGGCTAGATCGATCGCGCTGATGGCGCTCATAGTGACCGCCCCTCCCGTCCAAGTCACACGTCGGTGCAAGGAGGTCCATATGTGCTCAATTAGGAAAGGGTCCTGGCCAATCAGAAATTTCTTAAATGACTCAATCTCAGCCATCACGCCGGCATCCTTTTCCTGCAAGCTAGCCTCACCCCAGCCATAGATTCCAGAGTCCGTTGTGATCTTGAGAAAGATCCAATTCCACCCACCGTCGCGCGGAGGAGCCGACCGGATCATCTCAAGACCGGTGATTTTCATGCCGCTCTTCGAAGTCGGAGCCGCTGCTTTCGTTTCTAGACTACCGAGACTCGTCGCGGCTAAAGCCGTCGTGGCTGTCGTGAGAAATCGACGTCGGTTCATTGGCTTTTTTGAGAGCATATTCTATTTTTACTATCCGAATTTCGAGTGGTGGAAATCAGCATTCTCACCAATAAGACGCCTAAAGCAAATGCGATTTTTCAGAGAGTCCAAAAAATCGAATTTTGTAGGTGCGTCGCTTGCGGCGACCGCTCAAGCGGCTAGAATTCTAACGATGCGGTCGCCGCAAGCGACGCCCCTACACCTGAATTCCACATGGTCCTACCTGTTGGGCACTCTCTCTGAAAACGACTAGGATATCTGAACCGCTGACTGTCTATCCACTCAATCGATATCGAGGAGCCAGCGCTGCGCGGCACTGAGCCATTCGCGGGTTTCATCCTTCGCCCACTTTCGTTGATCTTGTTGCTGCTCGTGTTCTCGGGCGGTGTAATACGCGTGCAATACCCGCCTCCGTGCACCCGAACGATTCGTCGTCCCTCCATGCCAGGTGTGGGCATTGATCATGATCACCGACCCCGCAGGGACCACCGCCACAATCTCGTCTGGATGGGAGGCACAAGGATCCTGGATAAACGCTTCTGGCGGGCCCGGCATCAAAATGGTTTCCTGAATGATCGACCTCAATCGGATTGCAAGACCCCTGATTCAATCAGCTCGGTAATCGACTCCTCGCTATAGCCAAGCTCTGCGGCAACTTCCCGTGAATGCTCACCCAAGTTTGGAGGAGTGCTTCGCAAGGTCATCGGGGTTCCGTGAAGTCTCACCGGAACGCCCAGCATTTTGAGAGGTCCTGCCTGAGCGTGGTTCATTTCGAGAACCATATTGTTGGCCTTGATTTGAGGATCGTCACGGGCGTCCTCAAAACTATTCACACGAGCACACAAGACTCCTCTAGGCTCAAGTTCCTCTATCCATTGTACGGTACTCTTTTCCTTGAATCGCTCTGCCAGAATGGAATTCAACTCTAGGCTGTTTGCGATTTGAAGCGCCTCGCTTTTAAAACGCGGATCAAGAGAAAGGTCTCCCAGGCCCATGGCGGTAGAAATGTCGCGTAGGGCGTTGTCAGAGAACACGGGAGAAAGTTCGATCGCTCCATCGGCCGTCAGAAACGCATTAAGAATAGCCGCTTCCGTCCCACCCACCGTCGCCGGAGCGTCAATCTTTTCCGCATTCAATTCGGAGGCGCCCTCCCAAGCATGGGCATGAAAAGCGACGCTTAGCAAATCGGTCGTCACCAGTTGACCCTTACCCGTTTTCTCACGATGATAAAGCGCCATTAAAATAGCGGCTATCAAGTTCATACCGGCACAGTAGTCGACACTGATTCCTCCCGGAATCGGAGCCTTTCCCTCTCCTGTATCAATAAACCAAGCACCTTCCGCCCGAGCCATCATGTCATGCCCGCCACGACCGCTGTCCGCATAAGGCCCGCTGTCACCCCAGCCACTGCTCCAAGCGTATATGATCGAAGGATTGACCGCTTTGACTGCTTCATAGCTTAGTCCGTTTTTTTCCATCACTCCTTTTCTGAAATTATGGACCAGTATATCCGTCTTCTCAATCACGCGGTAGACTAACTCCCTGCCCGATTCCGATTTCAAATTAACCGCGAGTGAACGCTTGTTTCGATTCAGGTTGGCGAAGGGGAGTGAAACGCCCTTAACGAACGGACCCCAAGCACGACTCCAGTCTCCTGACCCAGGCCGTTCGACTTTGATAACATCAGCTCCGTAGTCCGCCAGCATCTGCGTCCCCACAGGACCTTGGTAGACATGGGAGAAATCCAATATTCTTAAGCCCGCCAATGCGGCTTCCCCTTGATCGCTATCGTTCATAATTTTCGTTTGTCCAAAAAATTTCTAATTCGCTTCTTGGTTTCTGCGTTTTTTATACACTCTAAAGAATACTCTATTTCCTGCAACCGATTTGCGTCTCGAGCAATCCGGTCTTGCGCATTCAGGATTGCTTTAAAGCCGCTTATCCCGACTGCGCTTTTCGAGCTGACTTCACGCGAAAACTCTTCCACCCAATCCTCCATTTCGGCAGCGCCCTTCACCTCGTCGATCAATCCGATCGCAAGAGCGGAATCGGCATCCACTATCTCCGCCGTATAAAACATTCGCTTCGCCCGCGCGGCGCCTACTCTTTGTGGAAGCCGATAAGTTCCACCCCAGCCGGGCACGAATCCTATATTAGCTTCCGTGAGCCCTAGCTGGGCAGTCTCGTCGCACAAAACAAGATCACAGGCCAAAGCCAACTCCAGTCCACCTCCTAGCGCGAAGCCTCGAACCTTGGCAACTACAAGAATCGGAAGATCTTCCAAGCGGTTGAGTACCCCATGGCCCGCCGTTACCCATTCAGACATAGTCTCCTCCGACAACGTATCCAAAATCGCTATATTCGCTCCGGCGCAAAAGCACCGATCTGAAGAACTGCCAATCACTAAGCAGCGCGGGGAAATCGAATCGGGATTATTGATAGACTCCTCAACGACTTTCAAAGCCGCATCAAACTCTGCCAGAACCTGAAAGTCCAGGGTGGGCGGCTTACGCTCTGGAGCGATCAGAGAAATCTCCCAATAGGACTCGTGCTGATTGAGTTCCACCGTCGTTCGCATAATCAATTCTTCCAGATTGTTGACAATTTACAAAGCATGCTCCTAACTACCCATTCAGGTCAATCCAGAATATTCAGGCTCATCATGCCAGCTACCTTGAAACGCCAAATCGCTGACTCGCTACGTAGTCAAATTCTCTCAGGCCAATGGGCCGAGGGAACCCGAATCAAAGAAGAGTCTTTAGCGGAGCAATACGGAGTGAGCCGTGGGCCCATTCGTGATGTCATGCTGGAATTGTCCAAAGAAGGACTCCTGCAAGCGCTACCTAATAAAGGAGCATCCATAAACGCGTTACTCTCACCCAAGGCTCGTTCCATTTGCTTGAGAACACGGCGCGATCTCGAAACGTTGGCGCTTCGGGAAGGATTTCCCAATTGGACACAAAGCGATTTTACTAAAATCGAAAAGATTCTCCGGCGCTTTCGAGTAGCGGCAGAAGTGGGAGACTTGTCAGAAGTAATCGAGCACGACGTCGCTTTCCATCGAACTATTATCGAGAACTATCGTCACGAAAATCTCCGCATTCTCTGGCTGCCACTCATGACAACGATGGCTCTACCCTACTCGCGTCACCAGAATCTTATGGAGAGCCATAAGGAGCACGAAGAAATCTTAAACACGCTAAAAGCAGACAATCTCAAGGGTGCCATTCGTCTCCTTAAGAACCATATTCAGTGATTTAAACTCATTGGGTTTAAGAGCGTTTCCAAAATCTCGATTTTTTTTATTTGAATGAGACTGCAGGGCAGGTCGCTGATCCGCCGATTGGGATAAACGTCGCCTCATCCACCGACTTGTCGGGGTCTTTGACGAGACGACCTACAATAAATAGAGAAAGCATATGGAAAACTGGGTGAGACAAATTAGACACTCTCTAACTCTACTTTGTTAGATTAGGCCTTGCTTCTGCGCTTGAATTAAGTATTTGTATGTCAATTACATAAGCCAACCCCCAAAGCTCCTCCGCATGGAGGAATAAAAAAAATGACGTCA
>JAUHWE010000178.1 GCA_030424825.1 Verrucomicrobiia bacterium | reverse complement strand
TCCGCCCGCGCTCTGATCTTGAGGTTCTGATCGGTCAGAACATAAAGCTCAAACCAAGTCGTACCGCCATCGGACCCTGACACCAGACCTTCCGATCCATCCCAACCCGCCTCGTCTTCGCTTCGCCAATAGTTTTCGTCTAATCCATCCGGAAGATACCGAATATCGACAATCTCACCTCGATCCTCTAGGCCTAGACCCCGAAGCAAGTCTTCCGCTCCTACGACCCGAATATCCACTTCAATATCCGAACTATCGCTCGAACCGCTACCATTTGTCGCGCGGCAATGGTATACACCACTTTCTCCTTCAAATGCAGACTCGATCAATAAGGTTTCATCCGTCTCCCCCTCCAGCGCCAAATCGTCCTTGAACCACTGATACGTGATGGTCTCAGCACCGACAAAACGGGCGAATAGCTCCACATCCGAATCGGCCCGAAAGATTCCTCCTTCACTCGCTGACTGCAAGACAGGAGCATCCGTTTTCCTGACGTTATCAAGCCACAGTCCAATCCCGCGTTCGGACTCGTCCGCACTACCCTCAAATCGAAATCGCAGCGAGTGATTCCCCTCAGGTATCCAAATCGCTTCCTGTTTCCATTCACTCTTACCCATTTCCAATTCTAGGGATTTCACATTGTCCAATAAGAGGGACAATTTTGATACACTCCAAGACGGGTCCGAAAGTTTCCAATCAAATACGAGGTTCGTCGGGCCGGTTACATCTATATCAAGAAGCGAACCATCGTGCTCCCAACCCGAAAGTTCTGAGAATAGAGCCTCTTCCCCATCAACCTCCTGAATCTTCCATCGTCCTCCCACCAGACGGATATCTTCAACAGGTAAATCCAGCGCTTCACCATGCGATTCAGCAAGCCCAACTCCAATCGTCGCACTTTCCACTGTCCCAAACTCATTCGAAACAATGACGCTGTAGCCTCCTACGCTGGAATCATCGATCGGTCCCAACCCTAGACAGGCTAAGCTCGCGTCCGGAATTTCCTCACCGTCTTTCTTCCATCGATACGATAAGTCGCCCACTCCAACCGCATCCACAAACAATACAGTCCGTTCTCCCGCCAAATAGTTCTCCGATTGGCTGACTCTCCTAATCACGGGAGTCTGAACAACTTCTAGGGCATCCAGATAAACCGGCGCCCCGAGATCCTCGTGATAGCTCCATACGATTTCGTTGGTCTCCCGCGGTAATGCCACTACCTCCTCGACCCACTCTCCATTTGGAGGGCACTGCAACCATTCGCTACCATTAATCTCCAAACTTAAGCGGGAGCTCCCGTAACGAGCTTCGCTCCGAGAGATTTTCCAACGAAATACCAGCGTTCCCGGTCCATCTATTGCGGCGCTCAGCTCGCCAGACCCCTCGCTACCCGGAGGTGTCCCCACAGAACCCAAAGCATCTATGCCATCATAGGTCTCAACGGTCTGTCGTTCCATTCGAGTCGTCCCGGTCATAAGAAACTCAAGATCTGGTTGCTCGATCGCCTCGCCAACATCGGGCAAAACGAGCACCTCATGCCAAGCGCTTCGCGTCACGCCATAAGAGTTTCTCGCAAGTACGCGGTAGCGACCTTCCTGCTCACCGGTGACAGATTCAATTCTCAAGACGGGACCGATCTGTCCCTCCATTGCGACCCCTTCAAAATACCATTGATAGCTTATCGGCAGGGCTCCTTCTACGAGGGTCTTAATCTCTAGAGATTGGCCCTCTATCCCAAACACGGGTAGCGAATATGAGCCTATTATAAAATCCGGAGCCGCTCTTTCCCCGGTCACGGACACTTCGACTTCCGCGCTACGAGCCGGCTCTTCACTATATAAATTTGAAACTTCGACGTGGTAAATTCCTGCATCCGATATCGAAAGGGCCTCGATCAACAGATCCCCAGCGTTAGCCCCATCGATAGGATTTCCTTCGCGAAACCACTGATAAGAAAGCGGCTCTGTCCCCTCAGCAATCGCTTGCAAATGGACCGTTTGACCCTCATATCCGCTAACCGGATTCGGTTCTCCCACAATAGAGGCTGGCAATTCTCCGACACGAAGCGTTACCGAGTTACTCACGATTGCACTTTCCCCATTGCTTACTTCGACGGCATAGACCCCCGCATGAAGGAGCTCCAAGTTGTCAAACCCCAAAGTCGAATCCGTTGCCCCCTCAATTGGCTCACCATCGCGAATCCATTGATACGAAACTTCCAACGAGCTTTGGACGTGCACCGAAAACACATGCGAAGCTCCCTCCGGAAAAGTTGCGCTTTTCGGCTGCTCTAATATCGCTAACTGCGAAGCAACACTCGGCACAAATTCAAACCCATCCACAAACAATGGGTCAAACAAAGCCCCCGACACCCATTCGATCTTGTACTCCTTGCTTTCTGGAAGAGGAATCTCGTACCTCTTCCAATCCTCTGCATCTACATGCAATCGCCCGATGTCTTCGATTTCTAAATACGCTTCCACATGCCAATCATTCACGCGCATGTACATCGAGAGCAAACCCGGCCCGGTAACCGCTGTCTCAATAGAAGTCGCTTGGTCATATGTATCCCTTTCGATCTTTAAACTCTCCGATCCTTCGACCGAATCGAAGGGATAAATCTGCAATGCGGAACGCTCTCTTGGATTGAATTGCAAAAATTCTGGAGAATAGTTGGGGATTGAATCGAATAACATCACACCGGGATCGCCCAGAGCTTCCGAAAACGCTTCCGGTTTTGCCCGCCTCAAAACGACCTCGAACACTGCCTCATTTTCCCCGTCATCATTCGTCGCCACAACAGAAAATTCACCAGCATCCAGACTATCGATAATTTCTAAAGCGAGGATCGCATCAATAGCTCCTACGATCGCTTCACCTTGCCGGTACCATTGGTAAGCGACAGGGGAATCGCTCCGAAACGCCGCATGTAATTCGATTTCTTTACCGGGAGTCACATAAACTGTGCTAGAAGGCGCACTAACCAGAACAGGCGGGAGAGCGACGGATTCTAAAGCTAGAGCCGCATCAAGTTTGGCATTACCCGAAAACGGTGGCACCCAGGGTGAACTAAATGCCCCGACCTTCGTCTGTTGAAGGCGTTCAATTTGCTTATACAATTTCTGCTCCGGATACTCCGCGATTAGGAGGGCTGCGATCCCACTTACATGGGCAGCAGCCATCGACGTTCCGCTCAACGTATGGTAACCTTCTTGGCGATTAATCGTCGAATAGATATCGCCTCCCGGTGCCGCAATATCTACATGATCCCATCCAAAGTTTGACACAACATTAGGGCCCGTCGCCTCAACCGAAACGATGTTCGGGATGTCGTAGGACGCTGGATAATAAGGCGACTGATCGATGTTCTTTCCTTCATTCCCAGCGGCAGTCACAAAAAGAACCCCTGCTTCGTTCGCCCGTTCAATCGCTTCGAGGAGGCTTTGCGAAAATTCGCCTGTCCCCCAACTGTTATTGATAATGTGCGCTCCATTGCTAATCGCGTAATCGATCGCCGCGATTGCGTCGGAAACCGACCCCGAGCCACGAGCCGAAAGAAATTTGCAGGCCATAAGCTGAACATCCCAGGCAACCCCCGCGATTCCGATCCCGTTATTGCCGACCGCCCCAATGATCCCAGCGCAATGAGTTCCATGATAATGGTCGTCGTTTGGATCACCATCATCATACAGGAAATTGAATCCATGCACGTCATCCACGTATCCGTTCGCATCATCATCAATCCCATTACCTTCGACCTCTTCCTCATTTCGCCACATGTTGGCAGCGAGATCCTCATGTTCGTACATAACACCCGTGTCGATAACCGCGACAATCACGTCTTCAGCGCTCCTTCGGGTATCCCAACCCGCAACTGCCCCAATATCCGGTCTCCCGTCATCCCCATTCGAATTGTCCAAACTCCATTGGGTTCCATCGAGAAACTTTGGATCATTCGGAGTGGCTGACGCGTGAACGATCCGGTCGAACTCCAAAAATCGAATCAAATCTGAAAAAGCCCCCTTTCTCAGGCGGGACATTGCCCGCGCCACTTCATTTATATTTCCCGTTCGAGGAGCAGAAACGAGATACAAACCTTCTTCAGAGACGCGTCGCAGGACTTCGAAATTCTTTCCTGCAAGAAGCGCTATGGCTTCATCGTTCGCTACCTCTTCAACGAATTGGACAAAAAAGCGGTCGCCTGCTGACTCTGAAAACGACTCCACTGACTCGTGCCCCGTTATGGGATCGATATCGAGAACTTGCTCCACCTGAATCCAATAGGGAAGATCGGAAGCCTCAATCAGACGCGTTCGCCGAAATCGCCTCGGGCTGCCCAGCTTCTCAATGGACTCTTCAAGAACGAGTGAATCAGGATAGAATCCGTCCCTCCGGCCCGACGGGAGATCCACTTCATTCAATTGATTCGACGACTTCTCTTCCAAATGACGCTCCCGTACTGCCTCCTCGAATTCATCGACGTGCTTCCCTTGATGGCTTTTGACGGCGTCTGATTCAAAGGAACCATTCTCGACACCTCCAGGTTCCCCCGAAAGGGGATCTCGTTCCCCCACCTTAGATTTGGAGGTTTCCCAAACGACAAGGCTCAGACACCCAAGACTAAGCCCAAGCATGCGAAGAGCATTTTTCCCGAAACGACTAGATTCCACGCTTAATAGCATTACCTCTCACTCTGATTTCGCAACCCTATATATTGCCCGAACCGAACCATATAGTAATCAGCAACCCGACCCCTCGTCAGATCTCATCGCAGGAACGAAAGCAAAATTAGTTCACCGATTGATACCCTCGGAATAGATGCAGGTCCCGAAATAGAGCTAACTGAACCAGAACAGGGTTCCTTCTACAACCAGTAATTCTTAGGACGACCTCTCGATCGATTCATCATCCAGTTTACAGGTACGACGATGGATTTCCTCACAATGACCCAAGAACAAGTTCTTACTTCGTAGAAGACAAATCATTGGACCCGCTATCTCGCAATAGTCGATTATATACATTTCCGCAACGCGAGAGTATTCGCTCATTTTAGACCATCCTCTAATAACAGGTACTTGTTTATAGGATACACCTGAGACGATCGCATAATTCAATGGACGAACTCAGAGCACCCTATGCCAAATCGAGGAGTGGTTCGGCCAACTCAGCTAGCGCATCGTTCATTCGTTTCCTCGACGATATCCTAGTTTAGTTGAGACAACGATAGTAAAAATTTCACCTCAATTTAACCCCTGTTTGCTGGCGAGGCGTAGGTTAGAAAATTTTTTAGAGAGTGTCCAATAAGTCTCAATCGAAGCACCATATGGACAGATATTCTCCTGACTAATATTGTAGGTCGTCTCGCCGAGGCGACATTCATCCCAATTGCCGGGTCAACCACCGACAGGTCGGGGTCTCCGACGACCCCGCCCTACACTTTCGATCAATGAGTGAAATCGACTTATGGGACACTCTCTTAGTCAATTCTATGCTATCCAATCTCACGACGAACTGGTATCCATCACTTGTCCATAGTCGAAAACAGAATCAACAATCGGTCGGATCCATCAAACCTCGGAAGCACCTACCTGTCGAGAACACCATTCACTCTTGACGCCACTATAATCCTCAGACCCAATATTTCCGCTCGAACACGAATTGCCGCTATCTAGTTTTTTTCTACTCCCCTCCCTACCGACCCCTTGTGGACGGTTTTATCCGTCCCAATGCAGTCCTCTACCAAACCCAGACCGATCAAACGCTTTTTCATGCTAAAGGTTTACCCGAACTTGGCACTGGGATTGATCCGCATTCTCAACTGGACCTGGAGAATTCAGGAATCCGGTAGGGAACATTTGGATGCAGCGGTTTCCTCCTCAGAACCGGCAATCGCGGCTTTCCTGCATGGGCGCACTTTCGTGCTCATCCACCACATGACCCAAATGCCAGGCGCCAAGTGGGTATCCATGTGCTCAAAAAGTCTCGACGGCGAAGCCATGGCCCAGTTTGAGGAGAGCCTCGGACTCGAAGTGGTCAGAGGTTCTACCGGTCGCGATGGACTAGAAGCTATTCAGGAAATGATTCAGCTCATAAGGTCAAAACCGGGACATGGGGCGGCTCTCGCCATCGACGGATCACGCGGTCCCCGTGGACACGTCCAAGGAGGTATCGTTCGAATGGCCCGCTGGACGGGCGGACGCATCCTTCCCATCACTGCCTCCGCCAGCCCCGCCTGGATCTTTCGCAGTGCTTGGGACCGGACAATGCTTCCCCTTCCGTTCGCCAAGGTCGAGATTGCGTATGGCAAGCCGATCGACGTCCCCAGCAAGCTCAGCCCCTCTCAGATCGAGGAAATCAGACTACAAGTAGAGAATAGCCTTCTAAATCTGCAGGATTCCGCCAACGAGCAAGTCGGCTTCATTGATCACGAGCCCGTGCAAGCGGTATCCTAGTTACGCACGCCCCTCCCCGCTCAAGTACAGCGATTCCATGTTCCCGGCAACCGCTGGCTACCAAGAGCGTAAGAGCGACTTGTGAGTGGATCCTATGCTTCAAACGCCAAGGTAGCTAGTCCTCCCCCCAGCGCCACGCAAGTGGATGCCTCTACACAATCCGGGGCGTCGCGAAGACAACGATCACCCTACACCATCTTGTAAAACTCTTCCCAGCCTTTGCGCGGCTTTGGGTTCAGCATGGCATTCGCCGCGTCGTTGCCCTTGAAACGCTTCTTCTTAGGATCGAATGTCAGCTCTGTGTTCAGGTACTGGCATATCACGCCGAGGTTGAGCACCTGGGTCAACTCTCCCGATACACTGAACGGCGAATTGGTCTGGCCGTTGCCGCGACAGGCTTCGATGAAGCTGGTGAAGTGATCGTCTTCTGGCTCGCTCGCTCGCATGTGTTCGCGATTTTCCAGCATTTTATCTCGTGGAATTATTCTGGATACCGCTCCATGCGAACCTCTCGTGATAGCGAAGTCCCCGTCCTTTCGATACAACACGCTGCCCGCTTTGCCTAAGCTGGGAGCCACCGGCGTGCCATCTGGCTTTTTGTCCCAGTACTGTTCCGGCACCTGCGGGACGCAATCAGCCCCGTCGCGCCAAATCAATTCCATTGCCGGCAATCCGCGACCACGCTTGGGGAACTCAAACTTGAGGTGCGAAGTGAGTGGAAAGATCACCTGATTGTGGTCATCCAACCGCATCGGCTCGATGCGGGTCGGCAGCCCGAGCTGTAAATAGTGGTGAGCAAAGTCGATCAAGTGACAACCCCAGTCACCGAGCATGCCACAGCCGTAGTGGTAGAAGCCACGCCAGTTGAAAGGCTGGTAAAGCGGATTATAGGGCATCTTGGTTCGCGGACCACACCAGCCATCCCAGTCCAAGGTCGCTGGAATGTCGGCAGCCTTGGGGAACTGCGAAATCCGCTCCTCCGCTTTCATAAACCAGAGCGACGCCGACTTGTAGACTTCCATCTTGTCGAGGTTCTTGGTCAGCCCCGCTTTAACGAACTGCTGAAACTGCGTATTTCCCGCCGAGGTGTGCCCTTGGTTGCCCATCTGAGTGACCACGCCGAAACGCTTTTCTGCTCTCATTAGCTGCTCGGCCTCTTCGAAATTATGGGTCAGTGGCTTTTCGACGTAAACATGCTTGCCCATGGACATGGCGAGCATGGCGGCTGGGAAGTGCGTGTGATCCGGGGTTACCACGCTAACCGCATCGATGTCGTCGCCCATTTTCTCGAGCATGACTCGGAAATCCTGGAACTTCTTTGCCTTGGGAAACAACGCTAGGTTCTCCTCTACCCCGCGTGCCGATGTCTCGAAATCGACGTCGCAAAAAGCAACCACTTGAGCCAAGCCGGCCTTGACCAAGGACGGGATCACGGACCGAGCCCGGCCCCCTACTCCGATGCATGCCAAATTGACCCGCTGGCTGGGAGGCACGGGGGCGCCGATGGCCCGAGCACTCGTCAGGTAGGCCGGCAGAACCGAGAAGCCGAAAGTAGCGGCAGCAGATTTCTTGATGAATTCGCGTCGTTTAAGGGT
>JAUHWE010000177.1 GCA_030424825.1 Verrucomicrobiia bacterium | reverse complement strand
AATCGCAGGTCTGGTCCATGCGCGATACCGGGGAAAAGTACTTTCTGGATCTCCTCTGGACAGGCAAGGCTCACACAGAGGTAACGATTGGTGAATACGACTATGGTGGATTGTTTCTTCGCATGCCGTGGAAACGAGGAGAGACTGAGGGGGAGGTCTTTAACAGCTCCCGTCAGCGCAATGATCGGGCCGAGGGTCAAAAAGCCATGTGGGTGAATGTGGGCATGGAGATTGAAGGGCGCGACGACTGGGGAAACATCGCCATTTTTGATCATCCGAACAATCCCACCTATCCCATGGCATGGCGGGTAGATAAGCAGTTCGGTGTAGGGCCAGTGCGGACCCGATCTGAAGACTGGACGATTCCCGCCGGCGAAACTGCCAGCTTTCGGCATCAATTTGTTGTGTTTACTGGAAAGCTCGACGATGTGGCCCTAAACGAGGACTGGAAGGACTTCAGTGGCCAACGGAATAATTTTGCGGACTGGGTCGCAGCCCGCAATGAGGCAAAGCAAGCGGCATTTCTGACGGGTGAAGAAGCGGTAAAGAAAATGACGGTAGCTGACGGGCTGGAGGTCAATCTCTACGCTTCCGAGCCGGACATCACCCAGCCGATGGCGTTTTGCTGGGATGACCGGGGACGTTTGTGGGTGGCTGAAAACCGTGACTACGAGACGCGGCGAACGGGATTTTCTGCTGATGGGAATAGCCGAATTCTGATTCTTGAAGACATCGACGGAGATGGGAAGATGGATACACGAAAGGTATTCCTTGAGGGGATCCCGTTCCCCGCCGCTCTGGCCTGGGGCTTCGACGGCCTCTGGTTGGGGGCTCCTCCGAATTTGCTCTTTGTGCCCGATCGCGATGGCGATGACAAAGCAGACGTGGATGATATCGAAGTTCGACTAACCGGATGGGGCATTCGCGACCGCCACGAAACTCTCAACAGTTTTATCTGGGGCCCCGACGGCTGGCTCTATGGGTGTCAAGGGTACGCGACACCTTCCCGTGTCGGCAAGCCGATCGGAGACGGGCGCATTTACCGGCACGGCGAAGCGTTTCCGGAAGATCAGGAAGTGGAGGATCCCCAGTATATCGACGGTGGCATCTGGCGGTATCACCCCATCAAGGATCGTTTCGAAGTGGTGGCCCATGGGTTTAGCAATCCATGGGGTATGGATTTTGACGACAAGGGGCAGATGTTTATTTCCGCCTGCGTGATTCCCCATTTATGGCACGTGGTGCAGGGAGGAATCTTCCATCGCCAGGGTGGGAAGCATATCAATCCTTATGTGTATTCAGATATCCAGACGATTACGGATCACCGTCACCGATCCGCCCATGGCGGAGCCCGGATCTATTTGGCCGACGCATTTCCGGAGCGCTACCACGACCGGATTTTCATGGCCAACATCCATGAGCATGCGCTGTTGACGGATATTCTGGAGCCGAAGGGTTCTGGCTTTGTCGGTCGACATGGCGATGACGCGGTGCTGGCCAACGATGGAATGTGGATTGGTTTCAGCATTGAGATCGGCCCTGATGGGGCGGTGTATATCCTCGATTGGCACGATCCGGATATCTGCGGTATAGACGTCTACGAGAAGGATACCGGGCGTATCTTCCGAGTCGCTCCTCCCGGCGTATCCGGGAAATCGGGACTGGATCTGGCGAAGCTGTCGGATGACGAACTAGTGGATATGCAGCGGCATCGCAACGACTGGTACGTCCGCCGGGCCCGTGTGATTCTACACGAGAGGTCGGTAGAAGGGATTCTGTCCAAGGGAGTTCATGCCAAGCTCTGGAAGCAATTTCAATCGGGCCCCGATACGGGTCGGAAACTGCGCTCGCTTTGGGCCTTGCACGTGACCGGCGGAGCGAGCCAGGGGCAGTTGACGGACTTGCTGGACCATTCTGATGCCCACATTCGCGCCTGGGCGATCCAGTTGCTTTGCGAGGACAATGATCCAGGACGCAAGGCATTGAGCAAGTTCAAGGAAATGGCAGTCAATGACCCGTCTCCAGTGACTCGATTATATTTGGCCTCCGCCCTGCAGCGTATTCCGGAAAAGAATGTTTGGCAGATCGCACAGGGACTGGCCAGCCATGCCGGCGACGCAGATGACCATAATTTGCCCCACATGATTTGGTTCGGCGTGGAACCGCATGTGGCCGCTTCGACCGAAACGGCTTTGAAGCATGCGCTGCAAAGCAAGATTCCAATGGTCTCGAATCATATTGCCCGCCGAGCGGTGGCAGCGGAAAAGGTTTCCACCGTGGTGGCTGCAATCGGGCGAGCTCAAGGCACGGCGCAACGGATTCCGCTATTGGAAGGACTGCGGGACGGGCTTGCGGGTCAACGATACTTAGAAGCGCCAAAGGGGTGGGCCACGTTGGAGCAGAAACTGATGGACTCTAAGGATGAAAAAGAACGAAGCTTAACGCTGCGTCTTGGGCAATTGTTTGGCAGTGCCGAAGCGGGCAAGGCCCGGCTCGCTCAGTTGAAAAACCCGAGTAGCGATCTCGAGGAGCGGAGGGATATCTTACTGAGTTTTGGGCAGGAGGTTTATGCTCCGGCTTTCGACACGATCATCGGTTTTCTAGACGAGCCGGAGCTCAGGGAGGCCGCGTTGAGAGCGATCGCCTCCTACGATAGGGCGCGTGTACCGGAAGAAATTCTGAAGCGCTACTCCCAGTTTTCAAACCGGGAGAAGTCGATTTCCGTTCAAACTCTGTCAACTCGAAGGTCCAGCGCTCTCGAATTGTTTGACGCCTTGAAACACGGAGCGATTCCTCGATCCGACATTTCTGCGGTTTCGGCCCGGCAGCTCAATCGAGTTCTCGGTCCCAGCTTTGCTGACTTCTGGGGTTCCATTGAATCGCTTTCGAAAGAAAAGCAGCTTGCGATGGAGCGCTACCGGATCCTCCTAACCGATGATTTTCTTTCCCATGCGGATGTGAAAGCCGGGAAGGCGCTGTTCGCCCAAACTTGCGCCTCTTGTCACAAGCTTTACGGCGAAGGGGGCGAAATCGGGCCGGATATAACAGGATCGAATCGGGCGGACCTGGATTACATCCTGACCAACATGATCGATCCCAGTGGCGAGGTCCCTGAAGGATATCAGCTGGTGACCGTCAACACGCAGGATGGCCGTACTTTTGCGGGCAATATCGCTAATGAAGATGACAAGCAGGTGACCCTCCGAATGATTGGGCAAAACGTAACCCTAGCCAAATCCGACATTCTGTCGCGCCAAACCTTGCCGGTGTCCATGATGCCCGAAGGCTTGCTTTCTGCTCTAGATGATAGGCAGGTTAGGGACTTGATTGCTTATCTCAAAACGGAGCACCCCATTAAGTAATGGGAAATCAATACGTCCTACCATTCGCTCGATTATTATCAGTGACCTCTTTACCCCAAGAATTCCAATATCTATTGAAATGAAAATCAGAAATCCGTTAAATCGTATCCGAACCACGATACTCGCAGTAATGTTTTCCGGGGCGGCTTGCCTGGCGGAAACACCTCCTCTGAATGTCCTTCTTTTCACGGCGGATGACCTGCATCGGGATTCATTGGGTTGCTATGGTTCGCCGGTGGAGGATATCACGCCGCACTTGGATCGCTTTGCCCGGGAGGGGATGCGCTTCGATAATGCCCATGTGAATACCGCCATTTGCGAGCCAAGTCGCAAGATTCTCGCCAGTGGGTTGTATGGATTCAATAGTGGGTCGATGGGGTTTATGAAAGTTCGTGAAGACGTGCCGACGATTCACGAAGTATTGGGAGAAGCCGGTTACTTGACCGGTGTGATTGGAAAACTGAGACATTCGACACCAAAAGTGTCCTACGAATGGGACTATGCGTATGGGCGTAGCGATATGGGGGATGGACGAAATCCGACAATCTACTATGAGCGAAGCAAGGCCTTCTTTGAAATGTGCAAGGAAGCGGGCAAGCCATTCTATTTCATGGCGAATTCAGAGGACCCTCATTTGCCCTGGTACGATCCGGAAGTTGGACCTGTTCGGGGAGCGGAAGCCCCATCTCGTCTGTATTCGCCCGATGAATTCCCAGTGCCGGACCACTTGCCGGACATTCCGGGTGTGCGGAAGGCGTTGGCTCATTACTACAATTCGACTAAGCGGATGGACGACACATTCGGTAAAGTGATGCAGGCTTTGGATGAGTCTGGAATGCGCGAGAACACCCTGATTGTGTATCTATCCGACAATGGAATCGCTACGCCGTTTTCGAAATGCAATACTTACTTGGCGAGTACCCGAACGCCGTTTCTGGTCCAGTGGCCCGGAGTTGTGAAGCCGGGAGCGATCAATGACAGTCTCATCGCTTCTGTCGATTTCGCCCCGACAATCTTAGAAGCGCTCGGTCTGCCTGCACTGCCACGAGTGGATGGACGATCGCTGGTGTCGTTGTTGAAAGATCCGAGTAGAGATTCTGGCGAGTCGTTTGTGTTTACACAGGTAGACTCCAAGGTAGATGGAGCAGCCATTCCTATGCGTTGCGTGCAGAATAAAAAATTTGGATACATTTACAATATGTGGCATCGGGATGACTACTACTACCGCAATAACAACGAGGTAGACGTAATGCGTGCGATGGAAGAGGCTGCTGAATCCGATCCGGCGCTTAAGGCGCGAATCATGCAATATCGTTACCGGAGCCTGGAAGAGCTTTACGATTTGGAAAATGATCCCGGCTGCTTGGTCAACCTTGCCGAATCGCCTGAGTATCGAAGTATTATCGAATCCATGCGTGGCAAAATGGAAGATACCATGGACCGTACAGGTGACCCGCTTTTGAATGCGTTCCGAAATCGTCACGACGCTCGGGTGATTGAAGACGAATTTAATCGAGTCTATCCGAATCGCAACAAAGTGGTTAAAAAGAAGGAATGGGAGCGGTTTTGAAAGCGTCTACCTGCGGAGGATCTTGTTGCTCGAGAATGTCGTTGAAGATCAAACAAGAAGGGGATTATGAAATCGCTACATCCATCACTGCTAATATTTCTCACATTATTCCTCCTGATTCTCGGTAGCAAACCTGCCTGAACTCATTTTTTGAGTAGCTCAGTGCATTAGCCTGATTTTATATATGGTTTGCTCAGGCTAAAGTACTGAGCTACCTTGAGTAATCGAAACCCTATCTCCCAAATCATGAATCATAAACTGCCCGCCCGTCTGATAGCCTTTCTCACGCTATGCGTAGGCATCCTCATCACACTTGTTCCGATCGTGTCCGCCGATCGACCGAACATTCTCTTCATTTCGGTCGACGACATGAACTGCGATTCGGTCGGTGTCTACGGTAGCCCGTTGAAGAACATTACTCCGAATATGGACCAGCTGGCGGCCGAAGGCATGCGTTTCGAATACGCCCACGTAATGGTCGGGAACTGCTATCCCGGGCGGAATGTCATGTTTACCGGGCGCTCCTCTCACAGCAATTTGGTGGAAGGGTTTTACGCGATCCCGAATCCGCACTACCCGCACCTCGCGGATCTAATGAAGGAGGGTGGCTACTTTACTGGCATTTTTGGGAAGGTGGGCCATACGACGCCTTACTCGCCTTATGATTGGGACCTCGTTATCGGTGAAGGTCAGGAGAAAAAGGACTATCACATCAAGGACGCGGACGCCTACTTTCGAAGCACAGCCAGGGGCATTGAAGCGGCCGATAAAGCGGGTAAGCCGTTTTGTCTACTGATTAACATTTCCGATCCTCACCTGCCGTTCTATCGCTGGAGCCGCCGGCAGGAAATGGAGGATCCCTATGTGCCTAGCCAACTCTACACGCCGGAGGAAATACCGGTACCGGGCTACCTTCCCGACACCCCCAACGTGCGCAAAGAGCTGGCCCACTACTACATGTCGGTCAGCCGGGCGGACGATTGCCTGGGAGAAACCCTGCGAGCCTTGGCCGAATCCGGACAAGCGGACGAAACGGTCGTCGTTTTCCTATCCGATCACGGTATGCCGTTTCCTTTCGCTAAGACCTGCTTGTATCACCACAGCACGCGTACGCCGTGGATGGTTCGCTGGCCGGGCCAGATAATGCCGGGAACGCATGATACCGATCACATGATCTCAGCCCTCGACCTCTTGCCGACCCTGCTCGATGTCGCGGGCATCGATCATCCGAATGGCCTTGAGGGACGTTCGTTCTACAATGTGTTAAAAGGGAAGAAACAGCCAGAGCTGGATCACGTATTCAAGGAGTACAACGAAAGTTCGGGGCGCCGTCGCCATCCGATGCGGGCGGTGCAGTCCAAGCAGTTCAACTACATATTTAATCCATGGGCAGTGGGCGGGCGGAAGTTTCAGGCGGCTGGGCAAGGGACGCTTACCTACAGGGAAATGGCTTCCCTGGCAGAGACAGATCCCTTTGTATCCAAGCTTCTCCAACAGTACGACTATCGCGTCGTTGAAGAGTTTTTCGATGTCGAAAAGGATCCGGACAATTTGATCAACCTCATCAACAATCCGGAGTATCAAGAAGAAATCGCCGCCCACCGGGCGATGCTAGGCGCGTTTATGGAGAAGACCAACGATCCGGTCTATGCTGCCTTCCAGAATCGGGAGGACGTTAGTTATCTGAATGGATTCGTCGAGGCCCAGCAGGCCGAAGCCTTCCGGCGTCGAGCGGTGACGCAGGAGCGGAACCGGAATTGACAAATGGAGTTTGAATTGGGGACCCCTTTAGGCGCTTTTTAATGAATAGAATAAGAAGAATTCGTTTTTTGAATACTTTGCTCGGTAGATGGGCTTTCAGTGCTTTGGCAATGGCTCTACCGCTGCAACTTGCCCATGGCGGGCAAAAGCCGAATGTCGTGATGATCTTCATCGACGACATGGGCTATGCCGATATCGGCGCTTTTGGGATGACCGAAGTTGCAACGCCAAATATGGACCGGCTGGCGAAGGAAGGCAAGAAGTTCACCAATTTCTACGTCAACTCTCCCATCTGCTCGGCTTCCCGCGTGGCGTTGAATTCCGGGATATACCCTCAACGGGAACGGATCCACTCCTTTTTGAATTCGCGGAAGAACAACCGTAGTCGCAAAATGCCCGACTACCTGAATCCCGACCGATTCACCTACGCTAAGATGCTAAAGGCGAATGGCTATGCCACGGCTCATTTCGGCAAGTGGCATATCGGAGGGGGACGCGATGTGGACGACGCGCCGCACCCTCAGGCCTATGGTTACGATGAGTCGCTGGTGTCGTTCGAGGGGCTGGGCGACCGCATCCTCTGGTCGAAAACCGGTAACCAACGGTTGAGTTGGGAGCACGGACAAGGCGAGATTCTGGACCTTCCCAAGCACAAGACGACCGAGACGTATGTTGACCGGGCGATTGACTTTATCGACCGCAACAAGGAGAGACCGTTTCTGGTGAATGTCTTCCCGAATGATGTCCATGACTATCACGAGCCCTCGGAAACCCAGCTCGCCAAGTGGAAGGGTAAGGGGCGCAGCGAATTTGACGAAAAGTTCTTTGCGGTACTCGACGAAATGGATCGTCAGATCGGCCGTTTGCTGAATTCGATCGACAACTACGGTCTGGCGGAAAACACCATCGTGATCCTCACCAGCGATAACGGTCCGACAGATTGGAAGCGTTACTATGATGCCAATGTTGAACCACCTGGATACACGGGGGAATTTTTCGGTCGCAAGTGGAGTCTGTACGAGGGAGGAATCCGCATGCCGTTTATGATTCGCTGGCCAGCTAAAATTAGAGCTGGGCAGGTAGACGATTCAACCGTGGTTGCGGCTATCGATCTGCTTCCGAGTCTGGGAAGCCTTACCGGATCAAAGATTCCTGAGGGTACGGAATTGGATGGCATCGACCTGTCCAAAGCCCTGCTGGGGTCGCCGATGAAGCGGGCGAAACCGTTGTTTTGGGAATACGGCACCTATGGCAGCGTAGAGCCGGGTAAGCCGGAACATGTCAGCCCTCGTATCGCTATGCGTGATGGCGATTGGAAGTTGTTGATGAACCAGGATGGTTCCGAGCTGAAGCTGTTC
>JAUHWE010000176.1 GCA_030424825.1 Verrucomicrobiia bacterium | reverse complement strand
CCGGCAAGCCACCACCAGAGTTGGACGCCAGCCTGGAATCCTATGCCATTTATGGAGAAACGGCTCCACGGCCAAACAGGACCGAGCCAGTCCAAACCTCATTGCCACTCAAGCTTATTAAAGGGGACCGGATCGCTCTGATAGGAAATACGCTTTTCGATCGCGATCGACTGTTCGGCTATTTCGAGTCACTGATTCACCAGACCCACGCGGACCAGAAACTTAGAATCAGAACGCTGGCTTGGGCCGCGGACGAGGTGGATCTGCAACCGAGACCCGACAATTTTGGGGATCTCGACCAGCACTTGACGGCGCAAAAGGCCGACGTTGTGTTTGCCGCCTTCGGATACAACGAGTCCTTCGCTGGGGTTGAGGCGATTCCCGAGTTCAAGATTCGACTGCGGAAGTTTGTCCGTCACACGGTTTCCCAAGCCTACAATGGAAGATCGGGTCCTCGCCTGGTGCTGGTTTCACCGATTGCGAACGAGAATGTCGAGGGTGTTGCAGCGGCTGATTTGAACAATGACCGTATCGCTGCCTACACTCGAGCGATGTCGGAAGTGGCTGCGGAAGAGAAAGTAGGTTTTATCGACGTTTTTGAAAACACCCGCAGCGCCATGACCGACCCGAAAACGGATTTGACATTTAACGGGGCTCATTTGGTGGATGAAGGCTACCGAGTCTTCGGGAAAATAGCCTACGAGAAAACTTTTGGCGAAGAGCTGGCACCTGAAGTGAACGAACGGATACGTGAAGTGGTGGTGGAAAAGAACGAGCAGTTCTTTTATCGTTACCGCCCCTTGAATACCTTTTATTACACCGGGGGGCGCAATAAGACCTACGGCTATCTGGATTTTCTTCCAGCGATGCGAAACTTCGATATCATGGTCGAGAACCGAGATCAAAGGATTTGGGATTTGGCGTCTGGGAAGCAAGTGCCTATCACCATTGACGATTCCAATGTCCCGGAATTGCCGGAGACGCATCAATCGCGTGGCGCAAACGAGTATCTCAGCCCCAAGGATGAGCTCGCTGCCTTCGACGTCGATCCACGGTTTGACGTTAACCTGTTCGCATCGGAAGAGGAATTTCCCGATATTGCTTGCCCAATCCAGATGCGATGGGATGCCAAGGGTAGACTTTGGGTCAGTTGCTCCACTACATACCCGCATGTGTATCCGGGACAAGAACCGAACGACAAATTGGTTATTCTGGAAGATGTTGACGGTGACGGAAAGGCCGACAAAAGCACAGTATTTGCGGATGACCTACATATACCGCTTAGCTTCGTTTTGGGAAATGGGGGCGTCTATATTTCCGAGGAGCCTGACCTCGTGTTTTTGAAAGACACGGATGGCGATGGGAAAGCGGATTTTCGGCGACGCATCTTCACTGGTTTTGGCACAGAGGATTCGCATCATGCCTTGCATGATTTTGTATGGACACCAGATGGGGATCTACTGTTTCGGGAATCGATTTTCCACAACTCTCAAGTCGAGACGGTCTACGGACCCATTCGGGCCAAAAACAGCAGCTGGTTCCGATACCGACCCTCGACGCACCGGCTGACCGCTTTTGGCGCGTATCCTAATACCAATCCCTGGGGTGTGACGTTTGACGATTGGGGGAATCACGTGGCGAGCCATCCCATATTCGCCAGTGCTTTCCACGCTACCAACCCCCCTTATCCCGAGCAGCATCCCAAGGCTTCGGGGATTCCCGCGTATTCGGGAACCTGCGGTCAGGAGTTTGTCGATTTCGATTTTTGGCCAAAGGAATTGCAAGGAGGGTTCATCAAGGTGCGTTACAAGCCGAATAACCGGGTGGAGATTCACAAATGGATCGAAAAGGAGGATTCATTTGTTGAGGAGTATCAGGGCGACCTGATCTTCTCACGCAACCTCAGCTTCATACCCGTAGATATTCGTTTTGGACCAAGAGGCGCACTGTATGTGTGTGACTGGTACAACCCGATCAAGGGGCACGCTCAGTATTCTTTACGCGACGAGCGACGTGATCGTAAGTCGGGCCGGATATGGAGAATCGTTCCTAAAGAAGCGAAACTACAGAATCCCCCGAAGATCGATGGGGCCTCAATCACGGAACTTTTGGATCTGCTTAAACGGAAGGAGTATCGGTACCGTTACTGGGCGAAACGAGAACTGCGAGACCGTGACCACAAGGCAGTAGAGCGAGCACTGGATCGATGGGTTTCGCGCTTGGACCCCAATGACCCTCGCTACGAGCATCATCGGCTAGAAGCTAGCTGGCTCTATCGCGGTATCGATTCGGTGGATTCCGATATTGTGACTGAACTATTGGAGAGCGAGAACCACCTAGTAAGAGCAGCGGCTACCCGCCAGTTGCGCTATTGGACTAGCGAGTTGAATGATGGAATCGCGCATTTGCGGGCCCGGGCCAACGATTCTAGCGGTCTCGTTCGTTTGGAGGCGGCTATCGCGGCTAGCTACATCGGGACGCCGTCCGCACTGATAGCGGCCTTGGATGTGGCTAAAAACCCGGGAGATGCGCATTTGCAATACGCCCTTGCCACCTCGCTTGGGTCCGAAAACTTGTCTCGACATTGGAAGGGCAGCGAGGATCAGTATCCTGAGGTCGGTGAATTTCTGGATCAATTCAAAGTCGAGTCGAAGCTCAAAGATGGGGCTTCTCGGAAAGGAGCTAACGAAGGCGCGTTCGACTCGCAGAAAGACCTGACAACCGTCGAAATCTCCTGTCTGCCAGAGCGTATGATGTTTACGGTGACCGCGTTTACGGTGAAAGCCGGCAAGCCCGTTAAACTGACGTTGGAGAACCCTACCGCGACACCTCACAATTTGGTAATCGTTGAACCCGACGCCGCTGAAGAGGTGGGAATGGCAGGGAACCAGATGGCGACTGACCCCAATGGCGCGTCTAAGCACTTCGTACCCGATTCGCCCAAAGTCCTTTTCGCGACCAAGTTGCTCGAACCCGACACGAGCGAAACCCTGCGATTCATCGCTCCGAAGGTGCCAGGCGAGTACCCGTATATTTGTACATTTCCAGGCCACTGGGTTATCATGCGTGGCGTGATGACGGTGGAGTAGATGTTTGGATACTCACGAACCGCTAATTGGGAAGCTTCCACGCCGCTTTTAGTCGTGGCTTCGTTGCCAAACGACATGGTTTTCGGAGGGTAGGGCAACGACGTCCCGTCGTACCGCTCAAGAAAATCGGCACAACGCGGCGGAGCGGGACGCTCTCGCCCTACCTGAGTTCCTGAAACGCGCACCCCGTAGGGCCAGTGCTCGCGCTGTGCCTCGCTTTTCGAATCAAGATTTTTGCAGTGCGGCATAGCTCGAGTGCAAGCTCTACATAAGATAAGAGCGATTCCCCACGAAAAAAGTGCGAGAGCATTTCGCTCCGCCCCGTCTGTTTAAACCTTACCATGCGGCGGGCCCGGCTTGTGCCGCCAAAGCTTCAGCGAAGGAGCGAGGTCTTCAACCTGCCAGTCTGAAACCCGTGAGAACCAAGATGGAAGGATCGCTTTTCTTTTTTGAAACTTTCCTCCCGCTCATCGCGTTGTCGCTCTGTATCCCTACCGATATTTCTGCATTCCACAATGATTCGACTCATTAGAATTAACCTCTTTCTTTCAGTTCTCTCAGCTACACTTGTGGCCCAGGTCGCTCCTGAAACGCACAATTTGACGCTCCCGGAAGTAATTTCGTTGGCTTTGAATCGCAACTTGCTACTCCAGAGGTCGGGCATTCAGGTACAACTGCGGGAGAATGAAGTGGTATCCGAAAAGGCGGATTTCGATCCGAATCTTACGGCATCCGCGGGACTTTCAACAGGTTACGGAGCTGATGGTCGTGACCCTGTCTGGGACGATGGCTCGTTTACAGATTCGGCGAGTGGAAGTTTGAATTCCTCGGTAACGCTTTATCGGGGGAATGAGCAAATAGCCTCTCTTGAGCAAGCTAAGTTGAGTTTGGAAGCGAGCCGTAAGGATCTCGACCGTTCCCAGCAGCAAATTCTTTTTCAATCCGTGGCCCGTTACCTAGAGGCGATTCTAAATCTGAAGGCCATAGATATCGAGACCGAAGAGCTGGCGACTCGTATGGAAAATCTCGAGCGCATTGAGTTCGACTACCAGAATGAAATCAGGATCCTGGCAGAAGTGCAAAGGCAGAAGGCGCTTGTGGCCGATAGTGAGCGGCGAGTAGCGGCAGCCAATCGAGCCTACCAGAACAGTTTGTATTTGCTAAAGGACTTGCTGCTTTTGCCGCCGAGGGACGAGATCGTTCTCAACTTGGACGATGCGGAATGGCTGGAGCCTGAGAATATTGGCGAGCCCTCGATTACTGAATCTCTTGCTCGCGTTTTTGAACGGCCTGATTTGTTGGCTCAGCATTTCCGTCTTTCCGCTGCCGAACAAAGCATCCGAGTGGCAGAGTCAGGTAAAAAACTGACCTTGTCAGCGTCGGCAAATTTACGCACGAGCTACTCAAGCCGGAGCCCGATTGGAAATTTCGGCGAGCAGTACTTTAAAAATTCACCGGATATTTCAGGAGGTCTGTCCGTGTCGATTCCGATTTTCGATAGACGCCGGACAGAAACCAGCATTGTTCGAGCTCGGTTGCAGCAGGATCAAGAGGAGCTCGAACTCCAAGATTTGGAGCAGGTAGCCGAGACGGATCTGCGATTAGCGATATTGAATTTCAATACGGCAAAGCTGCAGCTCAAGTCATCACTGGAGCTCTTGCGCTCGGCTGAGATTGCCTTGGAGGCGGAGCAAGCTCGATACGATGCGGGGGCGGCCACCTTGCTCGACGTGACGACTTTGCAATCTACGCGGCTCGATGCAGCGGTATCAGTAGAGGAGTCGCGTTTCGATCTATTCGTGAACCGACTCGATATCGCGTTTCAGGATGGCACCATTGAGACCTTTCTCCTCAAGCAACTAAATACGGATATCCCAGGACTGGAGTAAATTTTTAATATGAAGACTAAATTTTTTATAATTTTGGTATTGCTCGGGGCTGCCGGGTATGGGGCGTATCGCTATTACGGCGACAAGGATATGGGCGATTCAAAAGCACCCGTATACAATTTTGCCAAGATAGAGCGAAAGACGATTCAGAATATGGTGTCTTCCACGGGTACCTTGGCCGCTCGAGAATTGGTCGAAATCGGATCTCAAGTATCCGGGACGATCGCGGAGGTGTATTTCGATTTCAATGATACGGTAAAGGTTGGGGACTTGATGGCTTTGATCGATCCTTCGGTCCTAGATGCTCAGGTTAAAAGCGCCGAGGCAGATCTGCTGCGTCAAAAGGCAACTCTGAAGAAGGCTAAAATTGATTACGAACGCTTTAAGCCCGTGAACGAGAAAGGATTCTTGTCGGGGCAGGATTTTCTCAATTATGAAATCGGCCTGCAGACGGCCGAAGCGAGCGTTATGAGTGCCGAAGCGTCGCTTGAGCGTATCAAGCGGAGCCGTGAGTTTGCGGAGATTAGAGCCCCCATCAGCGGCGTCATTATTGATCGCAATGTGGAAAAAGGGCAGACAGTCGCCACGAGTTTCAATACGCCCCGCCTTTTCATTATCGCAGAGGATCTTGCCCTTATGGAGATATTGGCAAATGTTGACGAAAGCGATATTGGGCAAATAAAGAATGGACAAGAAGTTCGTTTTACAGTGGCCGCTTATCCGGACCGGAATTTCACCGGTACCGTCACCGAAATTCGGCTACAACCACAAGTCGTTCAGAATGTTGTCAATTACACGGTGGCGGTCGAGACTGAGAATCCACGTCGCGTGCTTCTTCCAGGGATGACCGCGACCTTAGACTTTGTCGTAGAAGAGGTAGAAGATGTAGTGTCTGTACCCGCGTCGGCTCTGAGTTTGAAGATGAACGACGACATGCTAGCTAAAATGCAAAAGCGGCGCGAAGAGATGATGGCTCAGCGTCAAGCCGGAGGGGGTGGCGAGGGCCGTCAAAGAACGCGTGAAGATGGAGCCGATGGGGGTGGAGAACGCCGTCAGCGAGGTGAAGGCGGAGCATTTGCGGGGGCAGGTGGACCGGGTAGTCCGGGTGGTCCCGGAGGTGGCCGAGGAGGTGCGGGAGGTCGTCGCAACATCGCAACACTTTGGTATCTGGATGAAGGGGGTGAGCTTCAAATACTGCCTGTTAGAACAGGCGTAAGCGATGGGCTGACCACGGAAATTTCTCCCGTTCAGGAGGGTGTAGAACTTGAGGGAATGGAGATTATATCTAAAGTACTGACACCTTCGACGAATCCTCAGCCTCAGTTTGGTGGTCGTGGGGGACCGGGAGGCGGAGGCTTTGGAGGCGGTGGCTTTGGTGGAGGCGGCGGACGCGGACGCGGTTTCTAGGAAACACCAGCGAATATCATTATGCCAGAAGTCATACAGACCTTCGATTTGAAGAAGACCTATCATCTCGCCGAACCGGTGCATGCGCTTCGCGGGGTTAATTTGACAATCAGTCCCGGTGAATTCGTCAGCGTTATGGGCGCCTCTGGATCGGGAAAGTCAACTTTCATGAATATCCTGGGTTGTCTCGATCGTCCCACTACAGGAACCTATGAACTGGATGGCATAGAAATAGGGGACCTGTCTCGTGATGAACTTGCGGATATCAGAAACGAAAAGATCGGATTCGTGTTTCAAGGATTTAACCTGCTTTCCCGTACATCCGCATTGGAGAATGTGGAGTTGCCTCTTGTCTACCAACGCAAGAAGTCGAGCATCAAGCCAAGGGACAAGGCCAAAGAGTGCCTGAAGCGAGTCGGATTGGCGGATCGAATGGACCACCAGACGCAACAATTGTCGGGAGGGCAGCAACAGCGGGTGGCCATTGCGCGTTCTCTTGTAAACGATCCTGCTTTGATTTTGGCGGACGAGCCCACTGGAAATTTGGACTCTCGAACCTCGCTGGACTTGATGGGTGTGTTTCAGGAATTGAATCGACAGGGCATTACCATTGTCTTGGTGACCCATGAGCCCGATATCGCGCAATTCACCAAGCGTATTGTTGAAATGCGAGATGGGTTAATTGTACAGGATATCCTAATCGAGAAACAAAGGGACGCAAAAGCTGAGCTTGAGGCGTTTTCGGGAGTGATTGGATTGTGAACAGTTATTTTGAACCATACGACCTGATAAAGCAGCTTTGGGTCTTGTGGTGTACCGCTCCTATCCTTCCTTTTGAACGCAATTGATGAATCAAGAATCTAGGCCATGAAGATATTTAAATTGTTAGCAATCGCCCAGAGCAGTCTGATGAAAAACCGGACTCGCAGTATTTTAACGATGGTCGGGATCGTCATTGGCGTTGGAGCCGTTATTGTGATGGTGGCGATCGGAGAAGGGGCGCAGCAGAATATCGAGACGCGTATCAATTCTCTCGGTACGAATTTGATCATGGTTCGTTCGTCGTCGAACTCCGCTGGGGGTGTGCGGAGAGGGTTTGGAAGTTCGCGGACCCTCCTTATGTCCGACGAGCAGACGATACGCGAACAATGCGATCTCGTAATGGCGGTCTCAGGGATCGTGAATGTGAATGGTCAGATCATTGGAGGGGGCACGAATTGGTCTTCGCAAGTTATGGGAGTATCTCCGGACTACACGACCATCAAAAGCTGGGAACTTGAGGAAGGCACGTTTTTCACCGAACGGGATATGCGGGCCAAAACCAAGGTCGCAGTGGTCGGTACGACGATTCGAGACAATCTGTTTGGGGGTGGCGATGTCATTGGCCAGAGCATTCGAATACAGTCTGTGCCTTTTAAGATAATCGGGCTTCTCAAATCGAAGGGATCGACGGGCAGGGATGATCAGGATGATGTCGTTCTGGTTCCCCTAACGACGGCAGCGTTTCGACTGAGGGGTGACTCCCAGTACGTGAGCCAGATATATGTGAGCGCGATTTCTATGGATATGCTCGATGCCGCCCAAGAGGAAGTGGCTCAGACGTTGCGCATGGCCCACAAGCTAATCGATGGCGAAGACGATGATTTCGATTTGAGGACTCAAACGGAATTGACCGAAGCATTTACTTCTTCGACTCAAAC
>JAUHWE010000175.1 GCA_030424825.1 Verrucomicrobiia bacterium | reverse complement strand
ACCATTGCGGCTGGGATCTCTTCCAGGAAGGAATCCCGCTCCAATTCGATTTGGGAGATTTCTCGATCAATCTCGAGGGAGGCAACTGAGCGGGCTTTCACCGTCCATTGGTCATTGCTATTTCCCTCAGCTAGGACTTCCGCCGGGGTCCAATCAGATTCTCCAGTTCTTTTAGTCAACCAGTCGGCGCCCGTCGAAAGCGTTTTGCGGGTGTCACCAATGGTGTAATCCAGTCGCAGGGCCAAACCGATCTTTGGGCCGGAGACAATCGCGGTGATTGTATTGTCACCCATCCTTAGGTGTTCGCTAATCTCTGCGGCAGCACCCTGTTCGTTGGGGTATGCTTTCCCTATGGAGTTTCCATTCGCAAAGAGTTCGACTTCGGAATGGGCCAAAAACCGGACCAGAGCCGCACTCGGTTTTGTTGCGAGGGTGAATTGTGATTTGAATACCGTTTCAGATGATTTTGCTTTCGATCCTGGGCCAATCAGGGGCACAGATACTTTCTCGAATGAGTCGGGCCATTTGTCGGATAGTTTCTCTTGCCTGATTACGGCCTCTTTGCGGATCTCGGCGTCGTGTATCCTTGCGTCGTATTCAGCGAGTTTCAGATCCTGTTTTGGGGTCGTCAAATTGATGTAAGGGGGTTGCAGTCCTCGCTTTGGTTCGCGTACGGTTTCAGGATTGCCCGCAAAATTGTTGAAGAATGCGTAGAGCTGAAAGTAGTCCTTTTGGGTGATCGGATCGTATTTGTGATCGTGGCACTGGGCACATTGGACGGTGAGTCCGAGAAAGGTGGTGCCGAAGGCTTCGACGCGATCTACTACGTTCTTATGCAAACTCTCCTCCGGAAGGGCGGTTCCCTTGTCAATTATCATGTGTAGACGATTAAAACCAGAGGCGATCAGGTGGTCGCGAGAAGGATTTTCGTATTCGTCGCCCGCTAGCTGGTAGGAGATGAAGTCGTCGTAGGGAAGGTTATCGTTGAAGGAGCGGATGAGCCAGTCACGGTAGGTGGAGAATTCACGATGGAAGTCTTTGTGCATCCCATTTGTGTCCCCCAGCCGAACAAGATCTGCCCAATAGCGCGCCATGTGTTCGCCATATGCGGGGTTTGCGAGTAGCCGGTCTACGAGCTTCTCGTAGGCGTTGGAGCTGCGGTCTTCCAAAAATGTATCAATCTCCTGGATGCTTGGAGGAAGACCGGTCAAATCAAAGCTCAGTCTCCGAATGAGGGTGCGCTTGTCGGCTTCCTTTTTGGGTTTCAACCCCTTTTCAGTGAGCGAGGCATAGACGATTGAATCGATTGCGCTTTGACCCCATTTCCGGTTGTCAACACGGGGAGGTTCAGGCGTTTCAGGAGGGATGAACGCCCAGAAGTCCTGGTATTCGCCACCTTCTTTAATCCATTGAGTGATGCGCTCAATTTCCTCCTTAGTGAGTGGGGCCTTGTGAGAGTCTGCCGGCGGCATAATCTCGTCTTCGTATTCGGAAGTGATGCGGTACCAGAGTTCGCTCTCTTCGGGTTGGCCCGGCTTTATGATGTAGTAGTCGTCTCTTGGAATGAGTGCGCCCAGCTTGCCTCCCGCCATGTCCAATCGAAGCGCCTCCTTGCGATCCTCTTCATCGGGTCCGTGGCAATGGAAGCACTTGTTGGAGAGAATCGGACGAATGTCCCGATTGAAATGGATGCTCTTTTCCGCCGAAGATAGGCTGGAAACGGAGAGTACAAGGTAGATAAGGGCAGCTTGCTTCAACGGAACTACTATCAATAAACCCCGACTTGAGGGTCAACGCTATAAGTCATGGAGCGAACGCCATCGACTTCAGAGACAATGCGTCTTTTCGATGGAACTTTGGCTCAATCTCCCGTAAGAAACGTCAACTTTGATGAAGTGGAAGACTACTATATCGAGAGGTTTACTCGATCCGAATTAGGGTTAGGGCAACTTATAGTCTCGCCAGAGCCAGCGAAGGGAGTCCGGTAGGATCGCCCCGCCGTGATTTCCGTTGTGAGCCCCTTCGCCATAGACGAACTCGACATCGTATTCCCTAAAGACGAGAGCGGCGTACATTTGCTTGTTCCCGAGCGGCCAATTGCCGTGGAGGTTATCGAGGTCGTTGCTTCCGTCCTGGAGAAATACGCGAAGCGGCTTTTTCTCGCTCCCCTTGCGTATGAGGGCTGGGTAGTTGTGGCCTCCTCTTATATTGGTAAAGCTGCCGATGTGACTCAGGACTTTTCGGAATTGATCCGGGCGTTCCCAGGCGACGGTAAAGGCGCAGATGCCTCCGCTGCTGATACCGCAAATGGCATGCCCCTCGGGGTCGTTGGTGATGTTGTAGTCCTTACGAACTGCGGCGATGATCTCCTCTAGTAGGAAAGTCGCGTAAGTGTCGCTCAATGTGTCGTACTCGACGCTGCGGTTTGCCGGTCGAGGTCGCCATCCCGGTTCGGGAGGCAAGTCGGCGTTCAAATGTCCCGGATCCACGAATACACCGATGGTTACCGGGATATCTTTGGCGGCGATCAAGTTGTCGAATACCGTGGGCACTCGAAAGTCTCCATCTTCTTTGAGGTAGGTATGACCATCTTGAAAGACCATTAAAGCAGCGGGAAACTCTGGTTTATACTGAGCGGGTACGTAGATGTAGTACCGCCGAATGGTTCCGGGGTAGACCGTGCTCTGTTCCCAGATGTGTTCGGTTACGGTACCTTGAGGAACGCCCTTATGGGGAAATGAGTCGGTTGAAAGCGGATAGCGTTTTTCCACATTGGGTTCTTGCGAAAAAGCGATGGCAGCAAGGCTGAGTACTAGGAGGTTTCCCAAAATGCTTTTGAGTGAGGGCATGGGAGAAAGAATTGCCCCAATCTGTTTAGATGAGCGAGCCAAAATGCGCAAGGAACGGGCCAAGCCTAGTCGTAGAGGGAGCTAAGTGCCCCTCGCGGTTGACCGAACGCTAGAATTGGCTACACTGGTATTAGCTGTTTGTCGATTAACCTCTTATGAATATGAAAATACTGAAGAATATTACCCTGGCGACACTAATGGTCGCGCTTTCCTCGACCGCGTTTGCCGCTGCCTATTTGAAATTTGACGGAATCGATGGCGAGTCGGTGGACAAAGATCACAAGGGATGGATCGATGTTTTGTCCGTTTCCGGTCTGGCTCCAGAAGTAAATGCTCAGGAAAAAGGCAGCGGTTTGGCGACAGGAAAGCGCGAACATGGAAGTGGGATGGCGACCGGGAAGCGTCAGCATAAACCCCTAACGATTACCAAGCGCATCGACAAATCGTCACCGATGTTAGCCCGATCGACTGGTAATTCACAGTTTCCTACGAATCTGACTTTATCCCAAAATGGAGTGACCTACCAGTTAACAGGGGTTAAGGTCACTTCCGTACGCAAGAAAGGCGACACGGAAGAACTGACATTGACGTATACTGGAGTAAAGCAATCGTCGGCCACGGATTACAATTCGTCGCGATCCAACAGAAGTACCAGTCGAGCGGTGGAGGCTGCACCGGCGAACCACAACTCGACGCGATCAAATCGAAGTTAAGGTTGATCGGGTAGGGAAACAGGCAGGATGCCTGTTCTACTTTTGAATTCGTACTAGGAAAGAGGGGATTGAGCGTCAATCCCCTTTATCTTTTCGATGGCGACATGTGATTGACCTTTTTACTGCGGTGGGGATAAGCAATCGGTTATCGAAACGATTGTGACACCGAAAGCCTCATTCCCGCACCTTCTTTTGGCGGCTGTGTTAGGGGTTTTGTGCTTTTCAGAGTTCGCGTTGGCCCAACAATATGGTCGCAGGGGCGGAAGGGGGCAAGTGTATCCAGATCGTAGTGAGTTTCCAACCTGGGAGAATGTGGAGGAATTTGAAACGGACGTATTCACATTTGCCCGTGTTCGGTACGTGCCGCACGGTCGGCGGGGCTGGGATGGCGATTATCCGGAGGCCGACTTGAATATTTCATTTCGACTTCAGGAACTGACTTCGATGAAGGTCAATCCGAATCCCGTGGTGCTGGAGTTGACGGATCCGGACCTGAAGAACTATCCGTTCCTCTTTCTGATCGCGCCTTGGTCTGTGAATTTCACCGACGAAGAAGTAGTGGCACTTAGAGACTACTTGCTTAGCGGAGGATTCTTAATGGCAGACGAATTTTGGGGTCCGCAGCATTGGGATCTTTTCTACTATCAGATCAAGCGGGCTCTCCCTGAGTTTGAACCGAGGGAGCTCCCGCTCGAACACGAGATTTTTCACATCGTCTATGATTTTAAAAAGAAGCCGCAAGTCGTGCCCATACACATATGGCGACAAGGCTACACCTACCATCCCATGCCAGGAGTCGCCGAAGATCCCGATCCCCATTTCTACGGAATTTTCGACGACACGGGACGGATGATGGTGCTGCTCTGCCACAATAACGACCTGGTGGATGGATGGGAGCGAGAAGGGGAGGACGAAGCGTTTTTTCGTGAATACTCAGAACGTAGCTCCTATCCCATGGGTATAAACATTATCACTTACGTGATGACGCATTGAATGGTCATCTAGCGACGCTTTCCCATTTCGATAATAAGTTGCCGATTATGCCAGTAGGACTAAAGATTTGAAAATGAGAATGTACGTATATGCATTGGTTTGTCTGCTGGTGACTGGCTCCTGCGATTTGCGGGCCGCCGATTTGGTTTTTAAGGATGGCTCGGAATGGGAGCTCGTGTCGGAAGGGCACCAGTTTGCTGAGGGGATGGCTTGGGACAAGGAGGGGAATTTCTACTTCACTGATGTACCCCGATCGCTTCTGTACAAGATTGATGGGAAAACGGGTGGGCGGGTTCTGCTCGACGACAATACCGGCCGGGCGAATGGAATTGCCTTTGGCTCCGATGGGAGGCTTTATGGATGTGCTCGAGGAGCTAGCCAAATCTATGCTTGGAATCCGGATACATGGGGCAAAGTCGCGGTCGCCCAGGGTCCGGCTTCGAACGACATTGCGATACGGAATGATGGAACGGTCTTCTTCACCGACCCTTCGACAAACAGCGTCTGGCGGATCGATGGTGCGAGCGGTGAACTGACCAAAGCGGCGGATACGAAATGGATGCCCAATGGTCTGGCGCTTTCGCTCGATCAGAAGACGTTGCTGGTCGCGGAATTCAATTCGGGCTCGATACACAGTTTCCCCATTAACGCAGCGGGAAAATTAGCTGGGGAGTCTACTGTGGCCTATCGGCTGGGGATTCCGCCTGATACACTTGGTCGACTCGATGGGATGCAGCCGCTCAAGGATGGTCGCTTGTTGATCGGTACTGCTCTGGGGATCCAGATTGCGCCCTCTGTGGGAAAGGAAAGCGCGAGTCCGTTGATCGTTGTTCCTTCACCGGAAGGCCGTCCTCGGTGCAACTACGCTCGCATAAGTCCCGATGGCCAGTGGCTTTACGCGGCATTCGCTAAGGATTTGCTGCGCCGTAGAGTCGTAGAGGGGTTTGGCGAGATGCAGTAGAATGGGTTAGGGTGTGTTTTACGCAGGCAGCCGGATAGCTCTGAAGGGTAGTAAACCGAGCTCCGCGGTCCGGTAGTATGTCAATTTCGGCGTGCCGAGCCGTTAAATAGTAAGGCGTCGAACGGCAAAGCCGGTCGACGCCCGAATTGGCAATGCTTTGTATTGGGCTACTCTACCGTTCCCAAATTGATAAATTGCGTTTCGCCGGACGAGTCTTCAACGCCGTCATTGTCGGTAACGATGATCAGCTCGCCGTTAGCCAGGGCCGCAAGGCCTTCGACCTTTTCGATGACACTTCCATTGTCAGCTAGCAGATCAGGCAGTAGGTCGCGTATTTCCGATTTGGTGACGACTGGAAATCCAGGGGCGGCGGATTCCGGAAGTGGGGTGAGGCCCGCAGTCGAAAAATGGAATACCTTCTTTATCCGTGCATCGAGCCCCGCTTGATTGTCGCGCTCGACCACGAGGAAGTCCGTATCGGACAGCGCCACAATCTCGGATAACCCGACCCATCCTCCAAGGGGTGACGTTGGTTCGTCGATCGGGTAGTAGTAGAAGCTCCATTCTCCAGTTGCAGTTTCGTATTGACCGATTCTGACATGGTTGGCGGGATCACCTGCCCATTCTCTTTGGATACAAACGTAGACAACTTCATTGGACCCAGCGCCGGTTGAAGTCACTCCTTCAAATCCGAATCGAACCTGCTTCGCGTTGAGCGAATCGGGGAGGGTAATGACTTGGTTGATAGTGCCGTTGTTTGCCACTTTGAAAACCCAGTTCTGGGTCAGGATCGGGCGGCTGTCGTCTCCGATAGTTCCATTCCCTTCGGAGGCTAGCCAGAACCCACCTGAGCGCCGGGCGAGTCCTTCGGGATCGATGTTTACGGTGAGGTCGTCGTTGATGAGGTCGTCATGGACGATGTCAGTGTATCCCTTTTCGTTGGCTGCGGCAATGGCGGCAGCGAACTTGCCATGCGTGTCTTTAAGAACGATTTCCTTGTCTATGAGAGCTGGGCTGCCGGAAACGTCCATGCGAAAGATACGGCTCTTCTTGTAATAGCTGTCGTAGACGGTCCAAGCCCGTTTGGCATTGTGAGGGTGGGCGGCGAGAGCGGATAGGGCCGCCCATGGAATGGGTGTTCCTTCAGCGTTGTTCTCGGAGGCAATGGTCGGGTAGGTCGGCTGCTTGAAACCTCTCTTGTACAGGGAAATTGAAGCCCGGAACTTGTCTTCGCGCGAGTCCTCCTCGCTTGCGACCACGAGAAGGTTCCGACTTGGAATCGCGAGAATCCCTTCCGGTCCGAGGCCGGCTGGCAGCGCTTGAATGAACTTCGGGCTTTCGAGCCTGCGGTCGGCCAGTTCATAGACTGACACGACGCTGGAACGCTCCGATCCGACGAAAAGGAGATGGTCTTTACCATACTTCGCGTATTCGATTCCTTCCGGCTCGTTCCCTTTATTTTCGGATCGGCTCTCTGGGTAGTGGCCGATCATGGCTTGGAGATGGTCGTCGTTGCTACCCGAGGTAAAGCGGACCTGTCCTTGGCGACTAAAAATGGAAAAGCCTCGGCTGCCTCCTTCGAGGTCGCCCTCATCGGCGGTTCCAATTCGATGGTCCCCGATCCAGGTGATGGCGTCTGGCTCGCGAGGCACATCATTGAGCGTTCCATTCTGCTCGATCAGATCGTTCTCTTCCACGTCCACCTGGGAAAGGTTTGCGGTTCCTGCTGAGAAGTCATTCAAGATGTTTCCGCTGGATAGATCGATCAAAACGATGTGGTTGTTCTCCTGGAGACTGACAGCGGCGATGTTCTTGGAATTGATGTCGATGTACTCTGGCTCGGCATCTTCGGGGAACTTGTCAGCGATTCCGTCGAGCGAGACGGCCCGGGTAATCCATGAGGCTGGGTCGCCAATGAGGTCGACGATGACCACAAAACCGGCGGGGGCTTGAGGCGGGTACTCGAACGGAGCTTCATCAAGGTCCTCGTTTCGCTCATTCTCGATGATGATGCCGGCAAATCGTCCATCCGGGCTAGCGGCAATGGCATCTGGCTGGCCACCCAGCTCTATTTCGCGAACGATTGCCCGTGTATTAATATCCACGACAATGAGACGACCGCTTGTGTTGACGAAATCCTCACTCGTGTTGATGCAGGCCAACGCGTAGTTGCCTGCTACCGTGACTGAAGTGGGTTCGCCATCCAGTTGAACCACACCGTCCGGTTCAGGAGCGTAAGCATCGGAGATGTCAATGAACCCAAGCTGCTCCTGAGCGCTGTCGGTGTATACTAGTGTCATTCCGTCTGGAGTTGCCGAGACAATTTCGGAAACGGCTTTCACTTCGATATCCGTATTCAGAAATACGGGAAACGTTGCCGTTCGGCGGAAATAGGAGGTGGATCGATCCTTGGGAAGCTTCTGCTTGCCAGCTACGAATTTATGGAACTGATTGATGCTTTTCTGAATCTGCTTCGCCTTGGCCTCGTTTCTAGGTGGCTTGCTAGTGCCTAGCCAGAGCAACGCACAGGTTAGGATCGCGACTGTGGCGAGTATTGAGGATATGAGTTTAGATCTAAGTTTC
>JAUHWE010000174.1 GCA_030424825.1 Verrucomicrobiia bacterium | reverse complement strand
ACGAGGTACATCAAGGCTAGAAACGCTAAGAGTCCCCAGACCTTGTGAGTTAGGAGGCTATCAATAGACTCGCTCCCCGCGATTCTCGAAGAATCCCGAGCCGAAATGCAAGGCCCTACATATTCCTTGATGTGCCGATACAACAATACCGCTTCTGCATTTGCCGGATTCAGCCCTCCTTTAAACAGGGCCTTCTTCGAAACCTCTAGTGCCTGGTGCGCTTCCGAACCGGACGCTCCAGCCCGAATGAAAATCGCTTCGTCACTCTCAAAAATGCCTCGCATTACTGCCGCATCGTCGAGCTTCGACGAAACCGGTTCCGACAGTTTCGAACGCACCCCAGAGATCGCTTCATTTATCGAATCGGGCCACGTCGGCGATATCAACTTCGGCTTATCGTCCAATGCCTGAATCACCGCATCTTTCAATTCAGTAATTCCCTCCGCCCGCGATGCCGAGATCGGCACAATCGGGATGCCGAGCCGTGACTTGAGCTCCTCTATATCTATCGCTATATTCCGCTTTTGGGCCGCATCCCAATAATTCAGCGCAAGTACCATCGGCAGACCCAACTGTCCGATTTGAAACGCCAGAAACAAGTTACGCTGTAGGTTGGTCGCATCGACAATACAAAGCGCCATGTCCGGACGGTCCAAATTCTCCACTTCTCCACGAAGCGCATCCACCACTACCCGTTCGTCCGGCGAAGTTGCCGCCAAACTGTAAGTGCCCGGTAGATCGAGAATCTCAACACGTTCCGTACCGATCAATGTGATACCCGTCTTCTTCTGAACGGTCACTCCCGAATAATTGCCCACTTTCTGGCGAAGACCAGTCAAGCAATTGAAGAGGGTGCTTTTACCCGTATTGGGATTGCCAATTAATGCGACACGCCGAAGCCGACCTGAAGAGACATGGGAATTCGCTAGAATCGACACTAAAGAAATTCGCCTCGCAGGCTTTAAACGGGTTGAATAAAGATCTGAGCGGCGTCTTCACGTCGCAAACTCAATTGACGGCCCTCTACATCCAACGCGATCGGATCCCCCAACGGAGCGGCTTTGATAAAACGAACCGTGACTCCCGGCATCAATCCCAACTCCATCAAACGACGCGAAACTGCCAAAGTTCGATTGTACGAACCGATTTTTGCGGTCTGCCCAGCGTTGAGATCGTTTAAGGTTTTCACGGGATATTCCTTTTGTGCTTGTTGAGATCGAGTTTCAGTCTAAATTAGCCAAAGTCAAATGGTTTTGCGCCCATGGAGCAAATATTAGAAACAGCAGTCATTCTCATAGTCGTCGCCACCGCAGTCGCCTGGCTCGCCAAACGCTTCTTGTTCAAAGAGAAGCAAGGATGCGGCGGTACTGCCACCTGCAAATGCGCTAAGCCGGCTCTCCCTGATCACTTCGAAAAAGGGGATCCAACTTAGTCAAAATACCAGCGTGTTAAAACATTCCCAAGTAGCGTTCCCACTAGGTAGAATGGTAGGACGAGGACTACCGACACTCGACCTTCTGGCCTAAATCACTATCGACAGGAATCGAGGAATAAAACCGACCTCTGGCGATTCCCAATCCCTCGTTGCAGATTTCCGAAACCCTCTGATCGGCGACTACAGCCTCGGAATCGTCAATCCGCCGTCCACCATCAGAACTTGACCGGTGGAATAGGGAAAATCTCCCCGAGAGAGCGAACTCACGGCTTTGGCGACATCCTCCGGAAAACCCCAGCGCTTGGTGACGCACAAACCCTCTTCAATCAATTTGTCGTACTTTTCAGTTACCGCAGGAGAAGCAGTCATGTCGGTCTTGGTCACCCCAGGGCGAATTTCGTAAACCGGAATATCAAATTCACCCATACGAGCGGCAAAAAGCTGAGTCACCATGCTTAAGCCCGCTTTGGCGATGCAATACTCGCCGCGATTCACAGAGACCACTGTTGCCGAGATAGAAGAAACATTGACGATCATACCCGAAAACGAGCCATCCCGCTTCTTCGCCTCTACCATGTCATTGGCTACGAGTTGGGTAAGAAAAAACGCCCCCTTAAGATTCGTATCCACTACGAAATCGTAATTCTCTTCCGTCGTCTCCAGAATATCCAGACGCTGCTTGGGAGCCACACCAGCATTATTCACGAGCAAGTTCAACGCGCCACCTGACACCGATCTGGCGGTTTCAATGATGGAGCTACGGCCTTCGACAGAACCGATATCGCCGCGAGCATAACCCACTTCGACCCCATTCGACCTTAGCGATTCGAGCACCTCTTGAATGGTATCCTCTGGACGCATACCATTTAAAACAAGATTCCAGCCTTCCTCTGCGAGGGATTTAGCGATCCCGAAACCAATACCTCTCGTTCCGCCCGTTACCAAGGCCGTTTTGCTTTTAGCTTCACTCGTCATGACTCTTTCAAATTTACATTAATTCTTAAACATTAAGCAACGGGCCTGGGCACTGCCCAAGCCCGCAATCTATTTCCTACAAATCTGGCACGTCGAGCCATTTACGCTCTTCCCAGCTTTGGATACCCAACTCAGCCAGCTGGACCCCTTTTGCTCCTTCGAGCAACGTCCAGCGGAACGGCGTGTCCAGTACGACATGCTTCAAATACATTTCCCACTGAACCTTAAAGGCATTGTCGTAAACTTCTTGGTTAGGAACCTCGGACCAATCCTCGTAGAAATCGATCGGCTGATCGATGTCCGGATTCCAGATTGGCTTGGGCGTATTCGCATAGTGCTGGATATGGCAATCGCGCAGTCCGGCAACGGCCGAACCGAGTTCGCCATCCACATGCAACGTCAGCAAATCGTCTCTGCGAACGCGAGTGCACCAGGACGAATTGAAATTAACAACGATCTCACCATCCGGGCCATCGATCTCAAACATCGAGTAGGCCGCATCGTCAGCCGTACAGTCGTAGGGCTTCCCGCTCTCGTCAATCCGCTGCTTAATGTGCGTTGCTCCGCGGCAGCTTACGGCTTTCACCGGTCCAAAGAGATTGTCGAGAACGTATCTCCAGTGACACAGCATATCGATCATCATTCCACCGCCATCTTCCTTACGGTAGTTCCAGGAAGGCCGTTGAGCCGGAATCGTGTCCCCTTCAAAAACCCAGTATCCAAAATCGCCTGTTACGGAAAAGATGCGTCCCAAGTATCCTTTTTCGATCGCCCGTTTCAGTTTAACCAAACCGGGAAGCCAAAGCTTGTCCTGGACCACGCCACTCTTAACGCCCTTGTCCACGCAAAAGTTGTGTAGATCAACTGCCGTCTGAGTGTCCACTGCCGTCGGCTTCTCGCAATAGACATGCTTTCCAGCTGTAGCCGCAGCTTTCACCGCGTCGGCCCGTCTCAAAGTGCTTTGAGCATCGAAGTAGACTGAGTATTCCGGATCGGACATGACGCTGTCGAAATCCGTAGTCCATCGCTCGATACCAGACCTTTCACACAAATCCTTCAACTTGGTTTCGTTTCTTCCGACCAGGATCGGCTCTGGCATGATTGTCTCCTCAGGATTCACCCAAACGCCCCCCTGCTTGATGATTTCAACGATCGACCGCATGAGATGCTGATTCGTACCCATGCGCCCAGTGACGCCGTTCATGATAATGCCTACTTTGTGAGTTTTCATAATGATATATTGTTAAGTTTAGCGCGAGTTCCGCGCTTTAGGAAAGTGATTTATAAGCATCAACTATCTTTCCGAGATACTCGTTCTGGTCCATGGCCCAGTACTTGTTCGAGAAGATCTCCACTTCTTCGTACCCAGAAAATCCTGCCTCATGTACCCATCGACGAATTCCAGAGATATCGATAACCCCTTCGCCCATAAGGCCTCTGTCATTGAGCATGTCTTCGGGAAGGTTTTTCCAATCGCAGATGTGGAAGGAGAACAGCCGGTCCTTCTCTCCAGCAATCTTGATCTCGTTCTCAAGCCGATCGTCCCACCAAATGTGGAACACATCTGCAGTAATTCCTATATGAGAATGCCCCACTGCGTCGCATATCGCATTTGCCTGAGACATGGTGCTGACTGCACTCCGACTGTCTGCGTACATCGGATGCAGGGGCTCGATTCCTAGCTTAACTCCCGCGCTGGAGGCATGCTCGATCGTCGCTGCGATTCCCTCGGTAATTTGCTTCCTTGACTCAAAGAGTGACTGACCCGGCGTAGCCCCACAAACAAGAACCACAAGCGGAGCTCCCAAAGCGGCTGCCTCGTCAATGATTCGCTTGTTGTCGTCGATTGCCTTCATTCGCCCCGCACCTTCCAGCGCAGTGAAGAACCCTCCACGAACGTAACTGACCACGTCGATCCCCTCGTTCCGAAACATCTCCCCTGCAGCCCGATGTCCCTCCCCAAAAGACGCTACCGCGTCCTGCCAGACAGAGATTCCGCGAACTCCTGCGGCGGCGTATTTGCTGCACGCTTCTCTCAAGCCCCAAGGCTTAGTGGTTATACTGTGTATACACAATTTGGATAAATCAGACATGATTCGTTTCTTTCTAAAACTATTGGCTTAAGCACCCGAAAAAAGTGTAGTAAGAGTCATCCCGAATCATGCGTTGCAACATGAGTGCCGCTTCCCGGATATGATAGTCTCCCCATTGACTTGATTCCCCACAGGCAATCTTCTGCCCTTCAGGAACGTTGTCCCATCCGTTCGGCTCGTGATAAATGGAATGCAGCAAGAGGCCTTGATGCCCGCTGTCTTCACTCAAGTAAGGCGCGGCTAAGAGAGAACGCATACTGGTAAGTCCCGCGCTCCAATACTTCGAGCCATCCTCTGTATCAAGGCCCATATAACGTCCCAGACGCAACAATCCCTGGGCCCCAATGGCAGCCGCAGTACTGTCAATCGGCTCCCATTCGTTGTAAGGATCAGAAACTCTATCTCGCCATTCGCCCAAACGATGCAACTGGGGAGCCCCTCCATCCCAATAAGGGATTCCGTCCGTAGGTGTATTCTCGATAAACCAGTCGCAGGTTGCTTTCGCCCCCTTCAAACAGGTTTCCTTAAAAGCGGCTTTGCCTCCGAAGGCATCAAAATGGTCTTCGGGAAGTGTATCGATGAACTCGAGTTCCTCCGCGAACCCAACCATCGCCCAGGACAAGCCGCGAGTCCATGTCGTGAAACCACTGAAGCCTTGCTGGGCATTGGGACAGCGATAACGGCCATCGTTGGTATTGAAAACGCTTTCATGAGCGGTCCGCCCCCACTCATCGTACTTATCACGACCCTCTCCGTAGAAAACGCTGTACTTGGCAGTAGCATTGATATGGTCCATCGCTCTCCCGAGCAGGCTGATCGGGGAATCGTTCTCACCCATTAACACATGCCCCAAAGCATGCGCCACCATGACGATACGACAGCTTCGAATTGTATCCACAAACAAACTATGCGGTCCATTGAATGAATAGATGTAACCTCCGCCGTCATGGGTCGTCGACCAGCGACTCGCCTGTACGGCCCCAGACACCTTCAGTGCCAACTCGCAAAAGTCGCGCTCAGCCTGCGGCCCCTTAGCCTTTCCTTCATTGAGCAGGCGCAGCCAGTTTCCGTAGCAGCTTAGGTTGTTAAATCCATGGTCATGCACCCCTACGTGGCTGACATGAGTAGCCATGCGTTCGATGGTACGCTTTTTTCCCAGTTCGAGGAAACGCTCATCGCCGGTCGCGTCGAATTGAAGAAACGAAGATCCATAAACGAAACCCTCCGTCCATTCGGTCCAACCTCGCGTAGCGTATTTTCCATTCACCGTGAAGACCGGCGAACCTTGAGACATATCGTACTCGTTTTCGATGAGATCGATCTTTTGGCCTGACAACTCCCAAAACTGGTCCAGTTGTCCTTTTAACGATTCGGGTGTAATTGTAGTGTCAATTTTCATACTGAATTCTAATAGCGTTTTTCTTTTCTAATGTGTACGATCATGAACTGGCAGTCTTCGAGCGCCTCATAGGCATGCTCTTGGATGGCGTCGAACTGGATACTTTGCCCTTTCGAAAGCACTTGGGTTTCCTGAGGAAGCGTCACGCGCAAAACCCCTTTCAAAACCCAGCAGATTTCATGGTCGTCATGGTGAATTTCTGGCTTGGAAATGCGAGCCCCCTTCTTTGCTTCCCCCAGCAGGCAATTCGCATTCGCGTACCGCACTGCATCGAACGTAAAGCCTTCCGAAGAATAAGAACCGGACTCTTTGCGATTGGAAAGCGGCGCTTCAGCCAAAGTCATTAAATCCGTCGCCCGCATCCCGAAAACGCGCCCGATCTTGTAAAGCGTCTCCACTTCCGCCTGGGACTGGTTTCTCTCGAGCTTCGAAATAACCGCTATAGACACGCCACTCGCCTGGGAAAGATCGTTCAATGTCATTTCCGCCCGCTTACGAATCTCCCGCAAAACAGAGAAATCGAACATCGGCAGTGCGCTGGGCTCTTCCATAAGGACGCTAGACATGAGAGCACTTATGAAATATAAAATTTTCTCTGACAAGCAAATATTGCAATTATTTTATCAATAGCGAAAATACGATTTCTTCCCCCAAAGATCATCTTAGAGAAAGATCCGCAAATAAAGGCGACGCTGGAATGCTCCGACCGAGGCCTGCACTTTTAGGGATAAACGTTTATCCCTAAAAGCACACTGCCACCGTTTACGGATTTAGAGAGGGACTCTCGCGAATTACATAAAAAGGCCCGTCTCCAGTGGAAGACGGGCCCATCTAGGCAACCATGACAGTCACCCACTTGTTTATTGAACTCAGATAAAATCGTTCACAATTTGCTCGTAGCGCTCTTGCTTGCCGCTGATCTGCTCGGGCTCGCCACCAGCACTTCCAATCGCGTAGATGTCTTCGAGTGATAGTTCACCTTTTTCGAAGCGCGCGCCTTCTCCACTATCAAAGCTGCTGTAACGCTCTTGCTTCAAGGTGGGTAGCTTTGACTCGTTGAGGATCTTATCGGCCGTCAGAGCGGCCCGGGCAAATGTATCCATGCCCGCAATGTGGGCGATAAAGATGTCTTCCAGATCGGTGGAGTTACGGCGTGTTTTCGCATCGAAATTCACTCCGCCTCCTTTGAACCCTCCGGTCTTGAGAACGACCAGCATCGCTTCGGTCAGTTCGTTCAGATTCATCGGGAACTGGTCGGTATCCCAACCATTCTGATAGTCGCCGCGATTGGCGTCCATGCTACCGAGCAGTCCGGCATCGGCCGCCATTTGCAGTTCATGGTCAAAGGTGTGCCCGGCTAATGTGGCGTGATTCACTTCCACATTGAGACCGAAATCCTCCAATAGGCCATGCTCACGCAAAAAGCCGATGACCGTCTCCACGTCGAAATCGTACTGGTGCTTGGAAGGCTCCGCTGGCTTGGGTTCGATAAAGAACTGCCCCTTGAACCCTTGTCCCCGAGCATAGTCCCGAGCCATGGTTAGCATGCGGGCTAGATGGGCTTTCTCACGCTTGGTGTCCGTATTCAGCAGGGACATGTAGCCCTCACGGCCGCCCCAGAATACGTAGTTCTCGCCACCCAGCGCGATGGTCGCGTCAATCGCGTTCTTCAATTGGGCACCTGCATAGGCCACTGTATTGAAGTCTGGGTTGGTCGCTGCGCCGTTCATGTAGCGGGGATTGCTAAAAAGATTGGCCGTGCCCCAAAGCAGCTTCACTCCCGACGCTGCCTGTTTCTCTTTGGCATAGTCCACGATCGCGCTCAAGTTCGACTCGGACTCCTTAAAGCTCGCCCCTTCTTCGACTAGGTCAAAGTCATGGAAACAGTAATAAGGGGTTCCTATTTTGGTGATAAACTCGAAAGCCGCATCCATCTTGTGCTTGGCACGGGAGATCGCGTCGGCTCCGTCCGCCCAAGGGAAAACCTTTGTGCCCGGGCCAAACGGGTCTCCGCCTGTACCGCAAAACGTGTGCCAGTAGGCGATCGCGAAACGGAACAGATCCTTCATGGACTTGCCCCCTATTTCCTGATCCGGGTTGTACCATTTAAACGCAAGCGGATTGTCGCTCTCGCGACCTTCATAGCCGATCTTCCCGATTCCTGGAAAGTACTCTTTATCTCCTTTGATAATGCTCATATAATATTGG
>JAUHWE010000173.1 GCA_030424825.1 Verrucomicrobiia bacterium | reverse complement strand
TGAGCGGTTCGTATTGATAGCCAATTCCGTGAATAGTCTTTAGGTTATCCAGCGGTACATTCTTTCGTTTGAAAAGATCTCTGATCTTTACGATGTATTGATCGAGCGAGCGGCTTCGAATATCCGCATGGATTCCCCATACCGAGTGAATGAGATTCTTGCGGGTGATAATGGTCGCCGGATTGTCGTGGAAGTAGGAAAGGATGCCGATTTCTTTCCGTCCGATCGTGACGACTTCGCCGTCCGTGAAGGAGATTTCCATTGTGGTGGGATTGATGGAAGCGGTATTGAAGACGAAAGGTGCGTCGGTGAGCTTCACGTTCTTGGTCACGTTAAAGTCGTTCGCTACTTCTGCTCTTCTGAGAACGGCGTGAATTCGGGCGACCAGTTCCGGAGCGCTGAAAGGTTTGGTAACATAGTCGTCTGCTCCCAGTTCCAGTCCTTTTACCTTGGAGATTTCGGAGTCGTTGCCGGTGAGAAAAATTGTGGGGATATTGATGTCTTCACGTTTGAGATCCTCCATAAACGCGAATCCGTTCTGGTCGGGGAGCGTCAGGTCGAGCAAAATGATATTGGCGAAATTGTTTTTGAGGAAGCGCATTGCTAAGGCGCATCGATTGCAAATCTGAGTTTGCATGCCCGCTGCTTCAAGGTGTTCTGCGATAACGTTGGCGAGTTCTGCTTCGTCCTCAACGATTAGAACTAAGGGCTTGGGTTTACTTGGCATAGGTTTGAATTGGTTTTAGTTGGTGGTGCGAAAGGAAAAAACTGTGTCTTGCTGTGATTAACGTTTCAGTGAGCGTTTATAAGATGACTTGTCGCTAATCGATTAGGTGGCGTACCAATTATTTACAATTGTTAATCATGTATGTGTAAAATGTAAAAATGTAAAAAAAGCCATAAAAGACGCAAAGATTAGGCTTGCGACTTTGAGACGCATGGATTTCGACCTTTTGCGTGTCAAAAGAAGCGCCAGTACTTATGTTTGGATTGCCGAAAGGCAGTCTTGAAGAGCCGACGATTCGGCTGTTCGCGAAAGCGGGATGGAATATCCGAAAAAGCTCTCGGTCTTATAAGCCGAGCTTTGACGATGCAGAATTGGAGGGTCGTTTCGTAAGAAGCCAGGAAATCAGCCGCTATGTGGACCACGGTTTTTTCGATGTGGGCCTTTGTGGCTACGATTGGATCGTGGAGAATGGGTCGGACGTGGTGGAAGTGTGCGATCTCGTTTACAGCCGGGCTTCCAATCGGCCTTCCTATTGGGTTCTGGCGGTTCCAGAGGCGTCTCCGATAAAATCCGTGGAAGATTTGCAAGGAAAACGAATCGCGACGGAAGTGGTGAATCTAACACGGAAATTTTTGGCCGACAAAGGAGTTGAAGCCGAAATCGAGTTTTCCTGGGGAGCCACCGAAGTGAAAGTCCCAGACATGGTAGACGCGATTGTCGACCTGACTGAAACAGGTAATTCTCTGATCGCAAACAAGTTGCGAATTGTTGAAACGCTTCTCAAAACAAATACCAAACTCATTGCCAACAAGGCTAGTTGGGAAAACCCGATCAAGCGTCAGAAGATAGAGAATATTGCCATGATGCTAGAGGCGGCTCTGGAAGCGGCTGACAAAGTCGGTTTGAAGTTGAATGCGCCCAAGGCGAGTATGGACCGTATTCTCGAAATTCTGCCCGCGCTGAGAAATCCGACCGTAAACAACTTGAGCGATGAGGGCTGGTCGGCGGTCGAGGTGATCTTAAGCGAGAAGGATGTTCGGGACATCATTCCCAAATTGAAGGAGCTAGGAGCGGAAGGCATTATTGAATATCCGCTCAACAAGGTCGTCTACTAATATTCAAGGGCGAGACGCCAAACCGTTTTCTATTTCTATAATTGCGTTGAACAAGCACTCGATTTCGCTTGCTCCCGAGAATTTATGGGTCACATTCCGTGACCCTTGCGGCATCAAATCAACCAGCTCGTCCCGCCGCGACGCTTCCGGACGGGCTATCGTTAATCTAACAAAGTTGTCTTAGAGACAACGCAATATCAGTCAGGCAACCGAGAATTTACGGAAGCGATTCTAGATTCCCTGACAACACGTATCATGAGTTCTATAATGGAAGAACTTCTGGCCCAGACCACCTTTGACACACTCAAAGAAGGGTCTATTATCAAGGGCACAATCACTGAAATTCGCCAAATCGAAGTTGTTGTCGATATCGGTGGCAAATCCGAAGGTTTGATCTCCGCGGCTGAATTCTCAGACCTAGGCGACCTTCAAATCGGCGAGGAAATAGAGATTTTCCTCGAGAAGCTCGAGGACCGGGATGGAAATCCTGTTCTGTCATTCGACAAAGCCGAGCAAAAGAAGAATTGGGAGAACATCATTACCAAATGCGAAGAGGGCTCGATTGTCCAAGGTCGCGTCAAAGGTAAGGTTAAAGGCGGCCTGATCGTTGCCATGGGGGTCGATGCGTTCTTGCCGGCATCCCATATCGACATTCAGCCTCCCAAGAATTTGGACCAGTATATTGGCCAAACCTACGACTACAAGGTTCTCAAAATCAACCTTGAGCGGAAGAACATCGTTCTTTCCCGCCGCGAATTGATAGAAGAGCAACGGGCTTCCAAGCGCCGTGAGCTTCTCGACAAGATCAATCCAGGCGATGTCGTTAAGGGGATTGTTAAGAACATCACCGATTTTGGAGCCTTCATCGACCTCGACGGTATGGATGGTCTGCTTCACATCACGGACATGAGCTGGGGCCGTATTTCTCACCCGAGCGAAATGCTCAAGCAGGGTGAGGAAATCGATGTGATGATTATTGAAATCAACCGCGAAAAAGAGCGGGTTTCACTGGGTCTCAAGCAGACCAAGTCGAATCCATGGGAAAGCATTGAGAATCGTTATCCGATCGGGGCGCATGTGGCCGGCAAGGTCGTGAACCTGGTTCCTTATGGCGCTTTCATCGAAATTGAAGAAGGTGTAGAAGGACTGGTTCACGTAACCGAAATGTCTTGGACGAAGCGCATCACCAAGCCTAGCGAGCTCCTCAAGGTGGGAGACGACGTGGAGGCAGTGGTCCTTGGCATCCAGAAGGATGAAGAGAAAATTTCTCTCGGAATCCGCCAGTTGGATCCAAACCCATGGGACATGGTGGTTCACAACTACCCAGTGGGCGCTCACGTTCATGGCAAGGTCCGCAACATCACGACCTACGGCGCGTTTATCGAGCTGGAGGAAGGAATCGATGGAATGGTCCACGTTTCGGACATGTCTTGGACGCGGAAGATCAACCATCCGAGTGAAGTTCTGAAAAAGAACGACGAGATCGATGCAATTGTATTGGATGTCGATACTTCAAATCAGCGCATATCTCTCGGTATGAAGCAGCTCACTGATGACCCATGGGCGGACATTGACGGAAGATTCCGTATCGGCGATGTGGTTACTGGAACGATTTCCAAGATCACTTCGTTCGGAGCGTTTGTTGAGCTACAGGATCATATCGACGGACTCGTTCATATCAGCCAGATTAGCGAAGAGCGGATTGAGAAGATCAAGGACTCGCTCAAGATGGGTGACGAAGTGACGGCCCGCGTTATCAAGATTGATCGTGAAGAGCGTCGAATTGGCTTGAGCATCAAAGCGGCCAATTACGATGAGGAGCAGCTCGCGGCTGAGACTCAGACTTACGATAACATGAAGGATGGCGGCGATTTGATGAACCTGGGAGACATTCTCGACCAGGCCACCAAGTAGGCTGTATTCTGCGATTAACTACTTTTTCAAAGGCGAGCCCGATTCGGGGCTCGCCTTTTTTACGCCTCTAGAGAACTCTATTTCCAGAAGAGAAGGGTCAGGACGCGCCTTAAATTATTCAGCTGCGTGGTTTAGCCTTGAAATTGTAAATTTAATTACGGATTTTCTGTCGTCATGGAGGTTTCAGATTTCGCCCCAATATTGATACAAATCGCCTTTGCAGCGGGACTTGCTGGAGTGGTGATCACTGCGAGCCATTTGTTTGGCCAGCGTGGCTCGAAGGGGAGCATCAAGAATTCTGCCTATGAGTGTGGCATTAAGTCCGAGGGAAAGACGAGCACGCGGTTTTCGGTCAAATTCTATGTGACCGCGATGTTGTTTATCCTATTTGATATCGAAGTGCTGTTTCTGATTCCTTGGGTTTTGGTCTATCGTGACTTCATTGCCAACAGCTTGCCAATTCTTGGGCCGATTCTCTTCTTTCTGACTGTTCTTGTGGTTGGGCTGGTCTACGAAATTAAAAAGGGCGGCCTTGATTGGGAGAAGTAGCGAATTAATCGGGGCGATTGCCCTGTAGCGGTCGCCGCCGCCCCATACGAAATGAGACTGGACAGATACTTCTCTCGAAAACGCGTACTCGAACTAGAAAGCGACACGCTCGAAGGGTGTTTGAAGGAGTTGCTCAAAGCGGCTTCCACAAGTTTTAAGGATCTGGGTCGGAAAAAGAATCTTCTCCCCGGGCTTCTGCAAAGAGAAGCGACCATGACGACCTATTTGGGGAATGGGGTGGCCTTGCCGCATTTACGGGTCAATATGAGTCGTCGCTATGTTTTTGCCGTAGGAAGGAGCAAAGAGGGGATCCTGTACGATGGCACCAAGAAAGAGAAGAAGGTCCATTTGATCATTCTCATGCTTGCGGGCGAAACGGCTAAGAACTACTTGAATGTTTTGGCAGCACTCGCACGGCTGGTCAAAGACAAGGGTTTCATCGACGGGTTGGTTCGCGCTCCAGATTCGGACGTCCTATGTGAACGGCTCCTGCTTGGATTTGGCGGGATTCGAACCACAGGAGAGAAAAAAAGTGAGAGTTCGATTAACAAACTGATCTTCAATCAGGCGATGCGAATTGCGAGAGGTGCCCATTGTGATTCGATCGCAGTGTTTGGCGACGTGATGACCTCGAATCGAACCAGTCCCCCCGAGAAGTTTAGCGAATTCAAATCGGTTCTCGTGACAAAACGAGCGAAGGAAGGGGATTTTGAAGATTCGCCTTTCGACAATATCATTCAAGTTCGAGCTTTTTCCAAGGGTCGTCTCGCTCAAGCTCGTTCGGCTTTTCTGGTCGGTATTACTCGAGGAATCCTCGGAGTGAATGATAAGATTTGCTGTGTAGGGGGGATTCCAGGGAGCGATCAGTTTGATACGATCGTCGTGATCGATTTGCGAATCGAGTTCAAGGCGTTGCTGGCAGACCAGGAAAACTTTCTTCCACCGGATGTATTGCCAGAAGTTCTGGAAAGAGTGATCGGCATCGCAATGGAATTGTCTGTTGAAGGCCGGGAGGGGCATTCGGTTGGAACACTGTTTGTGATTGGAGCGACCAAAGCGGTTGAGGAGATGACGAAACCGCTCGTTCTAAACCCATTCTACGGCTACAAGGAAGAGGATCGCAATGTACTGAGTCCGTTCATGGACGAGACGGTTAAAGAGTATTCCGGTCTTGATGGAGCCTTTGTTATTCGCGGGGATGGCGTTTTGATGTCAGCGGGGACGCTGATTCATGCCCCTGATTACCTGCACATGCTTCCGAGTGGTTTCGGTTCACGGCACGCTGCGGCTTCTGCGGTTTCCGTCGCAACGGAGTGTTTAGCAATCGTGGTCTCTGCTAGCAGTGGGCAGGTTACGATATTCAGGAAAGGGATTGCTTTGCCACTGCTGGAAAAGTCGTTCGATGGTTAGTCCTTAGGGGAAGGGTGGCAATTTAGTTCCGGATTAACGAAAATTCAGTTGCATTTTGATTTCAATTGGAGATCTTCCTCGCTTCCTTAATCTATACGAATTATGCCACGCGAAGTTATCACACTAGAATGCACTGAAGCGAAAGCGGAGGGAAAGCCTGCCTCACGCTACCTATCTTCAAGAAATAAGAAGACCGTGACTGAGCGCGTGGAAAAGAAGAAATACAACCCGAATCTGAGACGTCACACGCTTCATCGGGAAATCAAGTAAGGCATTTTCCTCTAAAAAGGATGTTGTACGGCGATACCTGCAGGTATCGCTTTTTTTTGTGAGAGAAGAATGAGAGCTAGGGCTAGCCAGCCCTAGGCCGAAGTGCCTTTTGGTCCTGAGTCGCGTCTCGAATTCCGCCACCCGTCCCGATACTTTCGAATCCAGTCGAGCAGGGCTCGCTCGAAACCGATATCCTTCCCGAGTCTCTCTGACTCGAGCCACTTGTGACGCAGAATTTCTTCTCTTTCTGCGAGAAACTCTTGGTAAAGGCTAGAACGTTTCACGAATTCGTGCTGATCTTCTGGTTGAGAATCTTCTTTTGCCATTATTGAGCTGCTATCTCAATCCTGATTCTAACCACGTATATCGAAATTAAAGCGGGATTCTGAAAATGCAGGATCAGGTTGGTAGCTGATTCTCATGTTTTTCAAAATCGTTCAGGAATGAATATTGCATCGCGATTGCGATTGGCAAGACAGTGTGAAATTTTTACGTAAGTCCAACTTTTTTCGGCCAAGATAAGCGCTAAACGATACCATGAATACGGTCGATTACCTAAGTACTATTACCTTGTTGCGTGGCGGTTACTGAATTTGACAGCGATTGGAACTAAATCGTTCCTTAATTTGGGTTTTGTCTAGTTTCCAAGGCGAGCGATAATCGCCTCTGCAATGGCATCAAACGCCTTGGCAGATGAGGAATCGGGTTTCGAGAGGGAAATGGGAGTTCCCGCATCTCCGGCTACCCGAATGTTCGGATCGAGGGGGATTTTTCCGAGGAGCGGCACTTTAAGATCTGCGGCTGTTTTCTCACCTCCACCTTCGCCGAAAATGTACTGCTTCGAACCATCTTCATCCTCTAGAAAGCTCATATTTTCAGCGACTCCCAAAAGGGGAACGTTGGTCTTTTCGAGCATTCGGGCCCCGCGCTTAGCGACTTGAGTGGCGGCCAGTTGTGGGGTGGTAACAATAATTGCGCCTTTGAGAGGGATCGTTTGAACGAGGGAAAGCTGCGCATCACCGGTTCCAGGAGGCAGGTCGACTACAATAATTTCCAATTCGCCCCACTTAACATTGTTTATGAACTGGTTGATCGTCTTCTGGATCATAGGGCCTCTCCAGACCACAGGGGTATCGTCGTCGATAAGGAATCCCATGGACATGACCTTGATTCCATGGCTGAGGAGGGGAATGATGGATTCGTCCTCGATTTCAGGTCGACCGCTTACACCCATCATCAAGGGAATCGAAGGACCATAGATATCGCAGTCGAGCAGACCCACTTTTTTGCCTTCAGCAGATAGCAGCCTCGCCAAGGAACAGGCGAGGTTGGATGAAAAAGTGGACTTCCCTACGCCGCCTTTGCCACTGGCTACTGCGATGACGTGTTTAACACTGGGGAGTCCTGTAGGGGCCGTACCTCCCGGTGTTGCCGCTTCAGGTTTTTTTGTGGGGGAGATCGAAACGTTCACCTCGACGTTCTTGACTTCAGGGAGAGATTCGAGTGCGGCTTCAACCCCGTCTCGAATCTGGGCGGCAACCTTGTGGTCACTCGTTGTGACTGAAATGCCAATGACAGCCTTTCCATTTTCGAAATCGACAGACCGTACTAAGCCAAAGGATACGATATCCCGACTGAATCCGGGGTACTTTACCGTACTCAGGGCGTTTTTGATAGCTTCTTTACTCACAGCTTATTGATGTTTGCGGATTGTTTGCTTTTCCTCTTAGGACCATTTTTTCTCTAGTTAATTGAAAAAGCTCATTAGAAACCTGAAACATTCGAGGATCTGTCAAGTCCAGGCTTATAGCGAATGAATAAACGCATCAAAAATACCTTTATTACCTCAACCGCCTTGTGGTCCACTCTCGTGCTGAGTCTCACTGCTTTTGCTCAAAGAGATATCGGAGTGGGCGAAGTGAATGCCCAGCGTGACATTGTGCCGGTCGTAACGCGGTCGCAAGACGAAGAAGCCCGCAACATTCTGAAGACTGCCTTTAGCATACATGGCCGCTATCGAGTTGCCAATTCAATGCAGGAGGCCTCATTCGCGATTCAAGTGGATCCAGTCGGATCAAATCACTCGACTCTGAAAATATTTTCAGGCATTCCGGAGCGCCTCCAGTAC
>JAUHWE010000811.1 GCA_030424825.1 Verrucomicrobiia bacterium | reverse complement strand
TAGATTTGCCTGCACCTGGAAGTCCAGTAATCCCGATGACAAACCGCGATGAGACTTTCTCATCTCGCTGTATGCGTTTTTCAATTGCGCCTGCACTGTGAGGATTGGATTCAATCAAGCTCAAGAGTCTAGCCAGAGCTCGTGTATCGCCTGCCTCGAGACGCGTTAAAAGCTGATTGAGATCTTGCACTTAGTCCAAGCCTCTATCTTTTCTCGATTCAGCGGCCAAGGTTTGAAAGTAGCCCAGTATTTCTGTCATCGAGACTCCAGGGGTGAAGATTTTTTTAAACCCGCGTTCTAGCAGAGCCTTGGCATCTGGTTCGGGGATGATGCCGCCCCCTACGAGAGGAATGTTCGAGGCGTCGTTGGATTGAAGGCAATCGATCACCGCTTGGAACAATTCCATATGGGCGCCTGAAAGAACCGATAGGCCGATCACATCGACATCTTCTTGAATGGCGGTGAGAACGATTTCTTCCGGAGTCCGGCGAATCCCGGTGTAGAGCACTTCGAATCCGTCGTCGCGCAGGCAGCGCGCGATGTACTTGGCGCCGCGGTCGTGGCCATCGAGACCGGGCTTTGCTATGAGAATCTTACCTTTCATGGGAGATCGTTGGGCTCAGCTCGTTGCAGGAGATTGAATCCGGGTGGCTTAGGAATCGCATGTTTGGAGCGATTGCTGTGTTTCGTTGTTAGGGGAAGCGGATTGGTTCGTCTCATCGATAATGGATACGGCCCAAGCGCAAACATCATCGATCAGTTTCAAGCGATCTGATACAAAGGGGTAGGTGTGCTTGGCGTGAGGTAAATAAACTTCCGTTATGGAGTTGGAAAAATGTGGGTCCTTAACGGCATCCTCTAATTGGCCAGAGTGGTTGTAGTAGTAGCTGATATCACCCGTATAGAAAAAAAGGCCCTTTTGACGCCGGGAAATGAACTTCTTGAATAGATTCACACCTTCGGGCTCGGTAGGAAAGTTACGCAAGTCCTCCAAACTTTCTTCTGCCGGACCTTCCGATTTAGGTCCCAAACGTTGCTTGATTTTTGCAACCAGTTTCTTGGGGGTGAATCGCCGCAGTTTCCTCAAGAGAGCGACTCGACGGAATCGAGCAGTGCGGGTCGCATAACCGTCGAACATCACTATCCCGAATACGCTGGGATCGCCCTGGCTGATCCAAAGAGCGTCGTCGGCCCCTGAGCACAGTCCAACGATAATAAGTTTGTCGACGCCTTTCTTGCCAAAGAAACCTGCGGCCGCCTTATAATCCAGTTTTGCCGATTCCATCGCGCTTTGGCCGAGTCTTCTTGGGCTATCTCCTTTGCCGCACTGGTCGATTCGAAGAGAGGGGATGCCGCGTTCGCCGAGCGCCCGAGCGAGATCGGTATGAAGGCGAAAAGGACCAGGCCGATGAATTAGACCTGCGTTGAGAAATACGAACCCGGAGCGATGTGTTGGGGAGGGACTCGGTTCATGGTGAATCCCAAAGACTTCGCGATTGGAACCTAGGTATACGGCATGTTCTGGCATTTTCCTATTTCTCGACGATTGATTGGACCAGTTGTTCTATGATCTGC
>JAUHWE010000172.1 GCA_030424825.1 Verrucomicrobiia bacterium | reverse complement strand
CGTCCGCCGCCACGAACTCCACCCCCATCAGATCGCGGATGGTGTTCTGGTACTCGATTCGATTGAGGCGCTGGACCGTTAGTTTTCCAGGATCGGGATTCTCGAGGTCTAGCGCGAAAGGGCCGGTTTTGATCCAGGTCAGCAACCGATCTCTTTCTTCGGCTGAAGGCTGGAACTCCTCTTGAGGTGGCATGATGTGGGCCCGAGCATTTTTCAGGACCCGTAGCCAAAGTTCGTGGTCTTGAATCGTTTTGGGCGAGAATTCGTCCAATGTGACCCCTCCCTTACTCGTCCCAAACCCATGGCAGTCATAGCAATAGCTATCGAGGATCGGTTCGACTTCGCTCTGAAAGGACTGGTAAACTTGGTCGCCAGTGTTGGCAGCAAGTAACTGGTTAATAAGGGTTAATCCCAATAATAGGCTGAAGCTGGAGACGGGGAAACGCATTCGAAGAAAATCAAAGTATAAAGGGGCGGATTTCGCAATTATTACCGGTAAGAGTCGCTTAGTGGACTCCGTGGGAATTCAGACGTAAAATCCACACAATTTATAACGGAGAATTGTCCTTCCAATTGAGCCCGTGCTTTGGGTAAGGGAACTGCTTGGGGACGACACGATTTCAACGAGGGAACCCAGGATGATTCAGATTGGGTAGCTCAGGGCTTTAGCCTGAGCCCCGTCTCCGCTCCAAGCAGGTTTTAGATTGCGAAAGGCAAATTGGGGCAATGGACAGTTTTCGTCATACAAAAACGGTATCCAGAACTCATGACAATCGCCTGATCCCAATCCATTATCGTTCAAATGGCTTGGTTCATCCTCGGACATCTGTCATTCTTGTCATTATGAGTTGCCCCTTTTTCTCCGCTCGCAAGCGTTTCCGCCGTATGACGCTCAACCTTCGGTGGCATTCGCGAATCGTACTGAGTTCGCTCTTTATGGGCGTTCCTCTGTCTCAAGCCCAGGAAGCCCCTAGTCAGACCGAATCCGAAATTGGGGCAGATGTCGGCCAGTTCTACCCTTGGCTTCAAGCGAATGCCGAGGACCAACCGCCGGCCCTGTCCTATCTTGCCCGTGACTGGGATGACCGCGAGCAATGGAGTTCAGACGGGCGAGCGAAAATGCATGAGTTGCTGGCCTTCAATCCACTGCGAGGGCCGCTGAATCCGGAGGTTCTTGAAACCGTCGCAAGGGATGGCTTTACCCGCTACCGAGTTCGCTATTCCGTAACAGCGAATCGGGAGACGGAAGCGTTTCTCTTAATTCCAGAAGGACTGAAGAAGCCCGCGCCTGCAGTGGTGGCGATCCACGATCATGGGGGTTTCTACTATTTTGGAAAAGAGAAGATTACCGAAACAGAGAATCCGCCCGACATCCTGACTCGATTCATCGAGCGATCCTATGGGGGACGGACCTATGCGGATGAACTGGCCAGAAGGGGATTTGTGGTGCTGGTGCCGGACGGGTTCTATTTTGGCTCGCAACGCATCGATGCGACTGCGGTCAACGAGCGATTTGCGGGAGAGTTGCGTGACTCGGAGCCAGGTGAGACGCGGGATGAATCCATCCATCGATTCAATCGCTTTGCCAGTTCGCACGAAACGCTTGTGGCGAAAACGATTTTCACGGCGGGTACCACGTGGCCGGGAATTCTTTTTCAGGGTGACCGGGCCAGTGTTGACTACTTGTTGACCCGTCCTGAGGTGGACGGTGATCGCATCGGCTGCATTGGGCTTTCAATCGGCGGCTTCCGCAGCGCCCATTTGACGGGTCTGGATCCGCGGATCAAAGCCGCTGTAGTGGCAGGCTGGATGACGTCCTATGGAAGCTTGCTCAAAAACCATCTGCGAAACCACACTTGGATGATTTACGTGCCGGGGCAACTACAGTACCTCGATCTGCCCGATGTGGCCTCGCTGAATGCGCCGCGTCCTTTGATGGTGATCAACTGCCTCCAGGATCGCCTGTTTACGCTGGAAGGGATGCAGGATGCGGAGAAAACGCTCGCTTCGATCTACGAAAAGATGGGCGCCCGCGACCAATTTCTTTGCCGCTACTACGACGTGCCTCACAGCCTGAACATTGAAATGCAGGACGACGCCATCGATTGGCTCAGCCGCTGGCTGAAGCCGGGGGACTCGGAATAGTAGATAAACATCGCTCGACCGCAGGGCGGGCCTCGCTAGTTTCTTCCTGCGTCAGAAAATAGGTTTCCGCGATGCGGAAATGGGTTTTTGGGTTGGCTCCATTGGGGACGATGTTCGCCGCAATTTGTCCTACGACGTCTAGTTGCGCTGCCGGTAACGGGAGAGGGCATCGATGGGCTTGCCGTAGTCGTACTTTGACTCCGCGAGGTAGCTGAAGAGGCCGTGGTTGATCTGGTTCTCGAGTTGGGGAAGTTCGTCTAGAGAAGTCATATTCCAAGTGAATTTTCTCATTTCTGTAATGCTTCCGCTGAGACGCCGGTCAGAGTTGCGGCCCAGGGAGATCTCGACGGGAAATGGGTACCAGGGACAGTGGTGTTCGATTTCTTTGGCGATCGCCTCAACGGTTTTGATATCCGCCTTTCGACGGACCAACGTGAAAAGCGTCTTCTCGTGAACGATCAAAAGGACGGGGTAACGCCCGATTCGAAAAAGATCCACTTTCCAATGATCCCCGCTTCGTTCCTCAAGCTGAGCCCACTTGAGCTTGAACGTATCAGCGGCTTTCTTGGTGAAGTTTAGCATCTAGTGCCGGCAATTCCGAAGTATTGGATCTAACTGCTGCCATTTTCGTGGTCAGCTATTATGCTTCCGATCTCATCGGCGAAACGATCTGCGTCATTTTCTTGGATAATCTTATGATTAACGGGCACGTTATTCAAAATTCCAATTGCTTGTTCATAGCTTTTACTCAGCTCTTGTGATTGCGGAGCCCCTACCAGGAAATAGACATTAAAAGGTTCTGTAGATGTACTGGCATCGGTTATTTGTCCGAACCAACGATGTGCTTTGTGCTTAATGTTCTCCGCTTTTGCCAAATCAAAAGAGATGGGCTCAATACAATGCCATTGTTCGTTCTTGTATGAGTGCTCAAACTCGACTTCGTCATTCTTCCCGACGATCTTTTTGGGTGCGAGGTAGCTGGTCACCTTCTTTTCGTCCAGCGCTTTCTTGAATCGAGACCACACTTCGCCGTCTGAACGCGTTTTTGTCTCATGCCGATCATCGTATCTAATGACATAGCGATCATACAGTTCGTTGAGCTTCTGTTCTGGATTTTCGCAAATGCCGCCGCCCACTTCGCTCCACTGGAGGGAGCTATCATCGTGGGGCAGAACCGAGCGTGCCAAGTCGCCCGCATCTTTGGGTGATTTCTCCAGCTCAAGCTCGTCGGCTAGTCGCTTCCCCAGCGCGTTGATTCGAGAGGATACGTAGTGCATCAAGGGTTTGAAGCTCTCCCGATCCATATCGGGGAACATGTGGCTTAAACGGCCGTAGGTCTCGCGGCAAATGGCTTTGGCAAAGCGGGCCTTCGGCGCGAGCAGGACGACGCCCACATTGGCGAACTCGCCAGAAGAGACGTCATGAACGTAGCGAAGAATCGAATAGGTATAGCCGGTTTTCATGATGAAGGTAGGGACGAGGTTATGGCATCGAGGACGGAATCAAGTTCCGAAAAAACTGAATTGAGATGAGTCTCGATAGCGGGAAAATAGACATTCTTTCCTGACCAGGAATCAGGGATAAAGTTACGGTACTCGTTGAGAGTCGCCTCGTCAATTGCGGTAAAGGAATTTTGTAGAGATTCGAATTGCTCGCGGTCTCGTTGGAGGCACGGTTTCGCTAAGTGGTTGCTGAGAAAGGAATAAGAATCCACATCGGTTACGTTTGGAGGACCTAGAATGTCGAGCAGAAAACCGAATGCGAGATCATGGTCGAAGAAACGAAGTTCACTCCCCTTAACGAGGCAATTTGAATTCCTTTGGGTTCGGTCGGCGTTCTGGATAATCCCGTCAAAGGCGTAGAGCTTAGCCAGTTCTGGAATCATCGCTTTGGGCGGTGGCTTCCCAATCGGCAACAGTGAATAGCCGCCAGGCAGGTGCCGCGTTGCAAATGTAAGGCCCAGCGATTCCTGGCAGCGGTTCTTCGCTTCGGTATTCGAAACGGGAATAGCGAGATCTACAAATTCTGGGGAAATTTCCACCAGTAGTGGTTCGGCCACGGGAAGCTTGAGATCTAAGGCCAGAAGCGCCGCGACTAGTTCGCATACAGGTTGGTGCGGCGATGACTCCTGATGGCCGCTCAGTTTTACAACACACTCAACCTCGCCACCGTCTGGCAAATCGCATGCGATGACCGCCGGGCGCGTTCTTCCGGACCCTTTGAATTCGATCCATCGCGTTGCAGCTAAACTGGGGAGAGTGTTGGGCATGGATTCTGTATATGTTACATCGTGGTCAGTTCGGCGACGAGGGCGGTTGGGAGGTAGGTGGCGGTGGAGCGGGATTGCTCGAGTTCAACTATCACAGGCTTGCGTAGTAGCGTTTCAGTTTTGCTGCCATGAGTTTGCGGCGCTGGCTAAGAAACTGGTCGTAGTCATTTATTGTCATTTGGTGTAGATTTTCCGGGATGCAGTTTGCTCGCAGGTTTTCAGCCAGCGAATCAGGATCGTTGATCGCCCCGTAGTTCATTTCGCCGCCATTGGTTTGTTCTACTACATCCGCAAAGTAGACAATTGGCTCTCGATCGCGGATCTTGATATTGGTCTCTGTTTGGGTAATCGCGAAATTCGCGATCTGATTGTATCGACCCTTGGGGAATCCATTCTTCTTTAGAAAATTGCGGGGAAAGATGTGATGCAGATCGCCTCGATTCAGAACTATGTCGGTGACGGTAATGTCTTTCGAAAGGAAGGCTTTGTCATTCGCCTTGATCTGAGCAGCTAGGAAGAGTTTGAAGAACGGGCTGCTTGCAACTGATGTATCCAGAGATTGAACGAGTCCAAATTCCCAAAAGGCTTCTCCAAGTTCTGCCTGCTCGATCGATTCAAGATGCGGGATTGGTCCTCGCTCGTTGATACGTCGGATATCGAGGTCGAACATTGTTTCCGGGTTGCTGCCATACCTGCGAGTGAGAATTGACATTACGAACCAACGCCGAACTGCAGATTCGATTTGATTGGGATTGATGCCAAGCGAACGCATATGCAGATAAAGCACGTACGCAAAGTTCAATGTGTTTCCGGATCCAATGAGGGAAGGGTCCAAAAATCCGGTGGAACGGATAATCATGACAAAACGTTTGAAATTAGTCTCGTTCATGAAGGCATCCAAACCTACTTGCAGCTTGGCGAAACTGGCTTCGGCAATATCTTCTTCGTAGCTGCGAGTTTCAAAATTTCGCCCGGATAGCAGGGCCACGAGATCTTGGAGTTTGCCGCGTCCAAACTGCGAGGTGAAAGCGACTCGGAGCATGTCCGTATAATTCGGGTCGTAAAGATTGTCGTTCTCTCCTCGGAGCCAAGCCATTTTCTGGAATCGCTCCGAATGGCAGAATTCTGAATCACCTTCGACAAGCGTGTCGTAAAACTCTGGGGCAATTGCGAGACGGCAAAAGTAGTCTATCGTTTTTCGAATTCTATCCCCGCCGTACTTTTCGCTAGAAGCAATTTTAGACATGGCGAAGTCAGCCTGACTCAGCACTGCTCCCTTACCGTTGATTCGTATAAAAATTTCGGTGACAGTTTCTATATCCAGAGTGCCGTCTAGTTCGATCAAACCGAGTTGATTGCTGGTGATACTGGTGAGAAGGTCCATTCCTTCAAATACTTTGTCTTCATCCGTTTTTGGATTGTGCTCGCAATATTTGCCCACGTATTTGTGGGTTTTGAAATCAGGGGAAAAAGCTATAGCGATATCAGTGAGCCAGCTGCTGTCTTTTTCGATCGCTCGGTTGAATACTTCAAAACGCTGATCTATCGGGTGGTAGGCTATGCGAATGCGTGTGGTCTTGTATTCCTTGTCTAGTACTTTCATTCCACTGACAGCGGTCATGAGAGCGGTGACGCGCTGCTGGCCATCTATCAGAATTCGCTTTCCCTCGGAGGTGGTTCCATCCTTGAGTTTGATGTTCGGGTTTTTCCAAGCGATGAGGTAACCAACCGGGAAACCGCGCAAAAGTGAGTCCATAAGGTCGCGGACTTGCTTTTTGCTCCAGACGAAGGGCCGTTGGATTTCCGGAATAGCGATTTCACCCTGTTGTATCCATGCGAGTACTATGGAGATCGGGTGTTGATTAACGGAGTATTTGGCTTGGGACATAATTGGAGTTAGGATTTTTGAGTCAGTTCGGCGACGAGGGCGGTTAGGAGGTTGGTGGCGGTGGAGCGGGATTGCTCGAGTTGGGCTTCCAGCTGGTCGACCAAGGCCACGATGCGTTGTTGTTCGGCTGCTGATGGAATATTCAGCCTGTGGTAGAGGATGTAGTCCGCCTTTTTGGCCTCCCCCCGCTTGACCGTTTTGCCACCTACGATTACGCGACCATTGGTGAAATAGACTTCTTCGCGAATTTGGGTCATCAAGTCCCAACCGGCACTCCCTTCCCCAGCGATCGCGGGGGTAATGAACTTAGAGCGGATATCGGTTTCGCTGACGGCTTTTTTGTCCATGAGAGTTGGTCGGACCCAATGGTGCGTTTCTAGCTAATGATGCCAACAACATTTTCCCTAAGTTTTGGGACGTGAGGTGCCTAGGGAACAGGTTCTTAAGGATGGAGGCTAGAACCCGGATTGAGTCTTTGCCTTTCTTGTTTGATATAACTAGAATTCTTTGGACTGGCAAGCTGGGTAACAATGGTGGCTTGAGTCTGTGAAAGAGAAATTCTAGTTCTAGAGGATGATTACTATTGTTCCCATACATTGGAGACTGATTTTCGCACTGGGATTGGCGGGGAGTTTGATTGGCTTTGGTGTAGCTGAAGCGGAGAAAAGCGAGGCTCGCCCCAATGTCATACTGATTTTTGCGGACGATTTGGGGCCCGGTCTGTTGGGTTGCTATGGGCAGGAGTTGATCAAGACGCCGCATATCGACCAGTTGGCACAGGAGGGGATTAAGTTTAACAACTACTATGGCGGTGTCTTTTGCGCTCCGGCGAGATGGACCTTGCTCACTGGACTCCATGACGGACGCCTAGGCGGGTGGAAACACAATCAGGCGGGTTTGCCGATTCTTCGGGATCGGGGAGACATCACGGAGGCGGAATATCAGAATCGACTCGAAGAACATAAAGCGAACTCGCACCCCATTCAGCCGCAGGAGCGGTTTTTAGGCCAGATCGCGCAGCAGGCAGGTTACGCGACGGCTCAATTCGGCAAACTGGATCGCGGCTTTCTAACCTGGGCGGAACGTGTGGAGCGGCTGGGATGGGATTTCCATGAAGGCTACTATGACCATCAGCGGGCCCATGGCTTTTATCCTCCCTATCTTTGGCGGAATGGGGAGCGGTTCGAGTTGGAGGGAAACCACGATCCCGATTGCGGCAAGATGAGCGAAAAAGGGGATGAACCTGTTGGTTCGGGTGGCCAAACCTATTCGCAAAATGTATTTATCGAGGGGATACTGGCTTACATAAGGAGGCATGCGGCGTCGACGCAATCTGGACAGAGGGATAAACCGTTCTTTCTCTATCACTCTACCCAGTTGCCCCACGGACCGGTGGCCATTCCGGAGCTACATCCTGATTTCGCCGATCTTCCCGAACTCTCCTTGGCCGAAAAGAAATACGCCTCGATGGTCAAGATGCTAGATGATCATGTGGGGCTGATCATGGCTGAACTCAAAAATCTGGGTATAGATGACAATACGATTGTATTCTTCACGTCGGACAATGGTCACGAGCTTTATTACGGACCCAAGCCGAGCTATCATTCCCAAACCTTGCCAGGGGGAGAAAAGGCGAACTTGACCGACAAGAAGTGGCGCACCTCGGAGGCCGGCGATGTCTTTGATGGGGCTGGTGGCCGGGCCGGTTTGAAGCGCAGTGGTTATCAAGGCGGCATGCAGTGCCCGATGATTGTTCGCTGGCCGGGTCGTATCGCACCCGGGACGGAGACGGGTCACTTGAGTGCCCACTACGACTTTATGGGGACCTTGG
>JAUHWE010000171.1 GCA_030424825.1 Verrucomicrobiia bacterium | reverse complement strand
TTTCCTCGATACTGTAGCGGGAGAAGAAGTCGACCTCTAGCCAGGGTGCGGGTGTGATCTCTATGTCGGAAACAAAGTCCGAAAAATTTTCGCCGCTGCCAAAATCGTCCAAGAGATAGTCGACTGCGAAGTTCAGTCTTGCGAGGTCGCGGGATCCGTATTCCTCGTCCTTGGTCTGAATCCGGTTGCGGAATTCCAGGCGCGTTATGTGGTGTTCGCCGATGGTGTCGATGTCGCGGCGATCCTCTAAGTCGATCGGTGTCAGGTAGTTTGAGAAGGCGGGTATGTCTAGTGCCGCGTTGGCCGTATTGCTATCCAAGTCGGGGGTATAGCGATACGAAAGAACGGGTTCGAAGATGTGGCGAAGGCCATCTATGTTCCAAACTTCATTTTTAAAATCGCTTTGGCTATAGGCGGTAAATTTTAGGTCGAATCCAAGATCGCCGTACGCGCGTGTCCCTTCCTTAATGGACGGTCGGGGAAGCGTGTGTGTGTAGTCGTCGAAAATGGACAGGGGAATGATGCGATAGGGGGAGGAAAAGCCAAAATCGCTGGCTTCCGTTCCCACCATATTGTCAAAATAGTGAATCGCCTTAACGCCCGCTTTCGTGGTAAAGGTGACCCCTTGCTTGAGAGGTTTAGTGTAACGAAAGCCGTAGTACGCATCCGCCCGGTCGGCTTCGGTTTTGATAGGGGATTGGAGGAGCGTATCGTTGCGAAGTTTGGCGAATGATAGACTGCCACTGTGAGTGAGTCCTTTGGCGATTTGCGTTGGGAAAAAGTCGAATCTCAACTCGGGCAGTCGTTCAGTAAAGGATTGGAAATGGTTGGGGCTAACCCTTGAAAACAAAGTGGCTTGCCAGTTTTCGCCGCTGTAGTTGGCTTCTATGTACGAATCGGGATCCTGCATGGTGTCGAAGGAGTCTTCGTAGAATTCTCGCGTCACTTCACTGTCGGACCACCAGCGTCCGTAGGCGGTCAGGGCGCCATTATCGCCCCAGTTCTGTTTGTGCTGCCATTCCGCGAAAAAACGCTCGTCGTCAATCGGATTTCCGGTGATTAGGTCGGGGGCGATTTCTTTGAGGGAGTCGTCGATGTATCCAGAAGTGAATGAGCCCGAACTGGTGTATTCGTCTTCGCCAAAATTGTATTCGAATGCCGGTCCTGCAAGGATGCCCCGTTGTGTTGTCAAGGCAATGTTGGCCCCTGCCCTGAAGTTGGAATTGATCGGGACGCGGGCTTCGCCTCCAATAGCTCCTCCAATGTGGCCGGAATAGTCGAGGTTCGCTTTGAAAATATTCCGTTCCGCGTCGATCGGCTGGGATACGTTAGGAATGATGAAGAAAGGCACGACACCTAATTTGAACGAAATGCGTTTCCCTTGGATTTCCTTTTGATCGACGATGGCGATCTCGTTGGCCCTCGCTTTAAACAGATAGGTGCCCGGCTCGCCAGGGTGGAAGTTGATGTTCTCGAATTTGAAATTGTTGGGATTTCCCACGAGCAAGCTTCCGGAAACGAAATACTTGCCATTACCGACCCGAAAATTTTCGACCCGTGCTTGCTGGTCATTGAGGCTGTAGTCGAGCAGATCGGCGACGAGACGGATGTCGTAGCGGGTGAACACCACATTCCCGGTCGCGATTGCCCGATTGGTTTGGCGGTTGAGCCGAATTTCATCCGCTGAAACCAGCCAGTCCCCATAGGAAAGTTCGGCATTTTCAGATGCGACTAGGTCCCCCGTATTGGTGTCGATGACGATCGGAGTGCTCAAAGTAGCGTCGAATCCTTCGGTTTGGGCCTGTGCCCTAGCGGAGAAAGCGAAAAGAAAAAGACCTGACGTCGCGAGGCGCCAAGTGATGTGGTTCAGGATTCTGGCCATTATTTTTGGAAGCACTAGAGGGGGCATCTTGACGACGCAAGGCAGATAATTGGGAGGAAATTGATTTGAACGCTCGCTTGCGATTAAGTTGCGCTGGGCAAGGAAAATGTCGCGAGTCTTGCATCTTATTGTCTTGAATCGGTAGAGTAGGAGTGCCATCGGAATTTTAAATCTCCTCATCTCCTCAATATGAGCCCAGTGACTGGGAATACCGCCAATGATCATCGCCAAGAAAGTACTCGAATCGTTTAGAAAAGCCCAGATGAACACCCCCCATGGATCGCTTGGGATGCATCCTGTCAAAACCAAGGGGAAGTCCGGATTGGTCGTCCGTGCTTTTGTAAGTGACGCCAAGAGTTGCGAAGTCGTTGATATTGAGGATGAAAGTCAGCCTCGCTTCCCGATGAAGCAGTTGAGCAAGGACGGATTTTTCGAAGGATTTATCGAAGGGAGGGACACGGTTTTCAAGTATCGACTCCGCGTGGAGACCAAAGATTTGGAAATTCGTCAGTTCTACGATCCCTATTCTTTCCTGCCCACGATCGGTGAATCCGATCTCTATTTGTTCAACGAGGGCAATGAGCACCGAATTTTCGAAAAGCTGGGGTCCCGACCGCGTGTGGTCGATGGCGTTCCCGGAGTGAGCTTCGCTGTTTGGGCGCCGAATGCGTCCCGCGTTTCCGTTGTAGGCAGTTTCAACAATTGGGACGGGCGTTACCATCCCATGCGGATTCTGGGTTCCAGTGGAGTTTGGGAGCTTTTCATCCCTGGCTTGCGGGTCGGGGAGATGTACAAATACGAGCTTGTGGGCAAGGGAGGAGGGCTATTCCTGAAAACGGATCCCTACGGCGCGTATTTCGAGGCCCCGCCAAACAATGCCACGATCGTCTATGATCATGGCGTTTACGAGTGGGGCGATAAGGAGTGGATGAGCAAACGACAGGAACGGCAGGCATTGAATAAGCCCATGTCGGTTTACGAGGTCCATCTGGGTTCCTGGAAGCGTCGTTGGGAGGAGGATAACCGTCCTCTCACTTATGCGGAACTCGCTAAAGAACTAGCAGACTACGTCATAGAGCGGGGTTTTACCCACATCGAGTTGATGCCCGTGGCGGAACACCCGTTTGATGGAAGCTGGGGGTATCAGGTTACTGGCTACTTTGCCCCAACGCAGCGGTTTGGAACCCCCGACGACTTCAAGGCGTTTGTCGACCACCTGCACCAGCGGGGAATCGGTATTATCGTGGACTGGGTTCCCGCTCACTTTCCGCGGGACACCTTTGCCTTGGCGACCTTTGACGGAACCCACCTTTACGAGCATGAGGACCCAAGGCTGGGGGCTCATCAGGATTGGGGAACATTGATTTTCAATTACGGGCGTCATGAAGTGCGTTGCTTTCTCGTTTCCAACGCCCTGGCCTGGCTCGAATATTTCCATATAGACGGGCTCCGTGTCGATGCCGTTGCGTCCATGCTCTATCTCGACTATTCAAGAGAGGAAGGGCAATGGATCCCGAATAAGTACGGTGGTAATGAAAATTTGGAGGCAATTGCATTTATCAAGGAAGCCAACAGCCTCGTTCACCAGTACCACCCGGGGGTCTTGATGATCGCAGAAGAGTCGACCTCGTTTGCGGGAGTGACCAAGTCGCCAGAAGAGGGCGGGCTCGGGTTCGACCTCAAGTGGAACATGGGTTGGATGCACGACAATCTAGTCTATTTCGAGAAAGACCCGATCCACCGGAAATATCATCAAGGGAACCTTACGTTCGGCATGCTTTACCAGTATGCGGAAAATTTCATCACTGTGTTTTCGCACGATGAGGTCACTCATGGGAAAAAATCGATGCTTCTGAAGATGGGAGCGGGCACCATTCCGGAAAAATCCCAGACCCTCCGCGCTCTTTACGGGCACATGTGGGCGTATCCGGGCAAGAAACTGCTATTCATGGGCTCGGAATTCGGGCAATCCGAGGAGTGGAACTATGCGACCAGCCTCCAATGGCACCTGTATAAGTATATCGATCATTCGGGTATCTCGGATCTGATTCGGGACTTGAACAAACTTTACCGCAGCGAGCCCGCTTTGGCGGAAACCGATTTCGACTCCCAGAGTTTTCGATGGATTGCTTGTTGGGATTCGGAGGCGGGTGTTATCAGCTATTCGCGGACGGCACCTGATGGACATAATATGATTATGGTCGTAGCCCACTTTACTCCCATTGAGCGCACGAATTACCGCATGGGACTTCCCCGGCCAGGATTCTGGAGAGAGATTTTGAATACGAACTCTAAATTCTACGGAGGAACCGACACCGGCAATGGCTCTGGGCTGACGTCAGAGGCACATCCTTTTGACGATCTCGATCAATCGGCCGAATTGACGCTCCCTCCTTGCTCGACGATGATTTTCAAGTCGGAGGGCTAGATACCGCTCCGGTCAAGCAACCTGATTTGCTCCCTGCCTATCTCGCCAAAAGCTCGCTTTTGATCTCATTAATTCGAGAATCAAGGATCTTTTCGAAGCGGTGCATCTGCAGGTTGATCGAGCGTTGTACAATTGAGTTGGAGCCGCCTGTGCGTTCGATGAGGCCGATTTCCAAGGGCCCTCTTTTGGCTGACGGAATTGCGTTAGCCACTTCCGGCTTTAGCGAAAGCTTACGACGTTTGGTAACCTTGCCTTCAACAGGACTCTCCCACTTATCTACAACCTTGGAAGCAGGATGCTTCTGTTCGCGATCTCTCTGCGTTTCAATAGATTTAAGTTTTTGATGTAGATTCATATTTCTCCTGACCCAAAGAATGTACTCTATCTGGGCACTGAGTGGAAAGCTCTAAACGTATAAGGGGGCTATGAACGCTCCTTCGGATTCGGCATTAGGTAGCAGACCTCAATTTTATTTAAGTCGCTTTACCTCAATAGTATAGAGGATCCGAACAAGGCGTTTGCAAAGGGAGCCTACTCCCCAGTTGGCTATCCTGGAGGATGGGTCTAGCCGAACAGGTTCAGTTGGTCGTCGTTTTGTTCGACTCGAATCTTCTTGCGCGGTTTTGCCTTTGGAATCGGCGAACTCACAGCGACGGTCGCATCGTCCGATTCCAGTTTTTGCAGGATTTCCTTCGCCCGATCGATGACCACTTGGGGAAGCCCCGCTAGTCGAGCGACCTGGATGCCATAACTCCTGTCGGCAGCCCCCTTGATTACAGTGCGGACGAAGACGATGTCATCGTTCCATTCCTTGACCGCTACCGAAAAGTTCTCGAGACGTCCCAAGTGGGATTCGAGTTGGGTAAGCTCTTGGTAGTGGGTCGCGAAAAGTGTTTTGGGACCTGCATCCGGCTCGCGGTGCAGGTGCTCAACGACCGACCAGGCGATGCTGAGACCGTCGTAGGTGCTCGTACCGCGCCCGATTTCGTCGAGGATTATCAGGCTGTGTCGCGTCGCATTGTTGAGAATATTGGCGGTCTCATTCATCTCGACCATGAACGTTGAGTTTCCGCGGGCGAGATCGTCACTGGCTCCGACGCGGGAGAAAATGCGGTCGACGAGACCGATCCTTGCGGAAGTGGCCGGGGTCCAGCATCCGATTTGGGCGAGGAGGGTGATCAGCGCCACTTGCCGAATGAATGTGCTTTTCCCTGCCATGTTAGGTCCCGTGATCAGATGTATTTGGCTTTCGGATGCACTGAGTTGTGAATCATTGGGAACAAAGGCCTGGCTGTTCGCGAGTCCGGAAGCGCTTTGCTTGAGCATTTGCTCAACCACTGGGTGGCGGCCTTGTGCGATTTCAATCGAATCCGATTCGTCGAGCTCCGGTTTGCAGTAATTCCAAAGTCGAGCGATTTCAGCCCATCCGCAAAACACGTCGAGTTCGGCCAGCGCCGATGCGGTTTCGGTTAGGGGTCCTGATTCTTCGAGTACTGCGGCTACCAGACCGGCGAAAAGCTCTTCTTCTCTACGTTTGCTGTTTTCTTCGGCGTGGAAGATTTCCTTTTCTTTCTGCTTGAGGCTCTCGGTGACGTATCGCTCCCCATTGACCATGGTTTGTTTGCGTATGTAGTCGTCGGGTACGAGGCTCAGATTTGACTTGGAAACCTCGATAAAGTAGCCGAAGGCATTATTGAATTTGATTTTTAGGTTCTTGATCCCTGTTCGCTCCCGCTCCTCGGATTCAAGATTGGAGAGCCAGAGTTTGTTGTCTGTGGTCAACGATAGCATCCCGTCGAGGGCGTCGTCGTAACCTTTGGCAATGTATCCGCCATCGGAGAGATTGTTAGGCAACTCCTCCCGCAACCCTTTGTTCAGCAGCTCTGCCAAGTGGGGAAGGGTGTTGAGTTGGCAGGACAGTGAGTCGATCGCGGTGCCGGAAAACGGTGCGAGCGTGTCGAGTATTCCCGGTATCTGGTTGAGCGTGTCTCGAATGCCACCAAGCTCACGTGGGTTCCTCAGCCGGTTCTGGAGGCGTCCGAGGATGCGTTTGATATCGCGAACTGACTTGAGAAGATCCTGTAGTTCGCTCACTGCGAGTGGCGATTGAACGAATTGTTCCACGCTGTCCTGCCGCCGCTGGAGTTCGTCCAGTCGGCGGAAATGAGCCACTGCTCAAGCTGCCGCGCACCGGAGGCAGTGGTTGTCTTGTTAATTGCCTGAAGTAAGCTTCCCTCCCGGGTTCCGCGGGTAGACTTGAAAATCTCAAGATTGCGAAGCGTAGCGGGATCCAGGAGTAGGGAAGCTTCGCAACTGTATTCGCGAATCGAAGACAAATTTTCCGGTTTGGCCCGCAGGTTCTCCGTTACGTAGTGAAGAACGGCCCCCGCGCATCCCAATGCGGGATGGTCCTTGTCGATTCCAAAACCTTCCAGATTGATTACGCCGAGTGTGTCCATGACGGACTGAACCCCCGCATCCACGTCAAAATGGTATCCGGGGAGTTCCGTAACCGAGCGAGTGGCGAGAAAATGGGTGAGCTCGTCGTGCGTCGAGCCGTCGTGAGCCATGGCTCTCCAGCGATTTTCTTCGCCCTCCATTACAAGCATCTCGGCGGGATCGATGGAGGTGAGCACGGGCATGAGGTCGTCGACGGATTTTCCCTTAGCGATCTTGAATTCACCGGTTGACAGGTCGAGCCAGGAAAGGGAGGCCCCGCCTTTCTCGAGCTCGAACGCGGCGAGGTAGTGGTTTCGGCTCGATTCGATCTGGTTGTCCTCAATCGTCGTTCCAGGAGTGAGAATGCGAGTGAGCGATCGTTTGACCAGTTTGCCGGGTTGAGGAGTTTCAACCTGGTCGCAAATAGCCACTTTTTTCCCTGCTTGGAGCGCTTTTCCGATGTACTGCTCGGCCGCATGGTAAGGGATTCCGGCCATGAAGTAGTCGCTTCGCTTGGTCAATGTGATTCCCAGAAGCTGCGAACCCATTTCTGCATCCTCGTGAAACATTTCGTAGAAGTCACCCAGCCGGAACAGGAGCAGCGTGTTCGGGGGGAGGTTGCGCTTAACCTCGAAGTACTGCTGCATCATGGGAGTTATCTTGCCTTTGGCCATATTTGGAAGAGCGGAGGGAAAGTGAGTAGGAAGCGTTTTTTCTGCAGATGCCGCAAGCGACTCCCGCTAAAAGTTTTTCAACGCGCTAAAACTTGGTAAGCAATCTCTGGCTGAATCCAGTCGCAAGAAAAAAGGCGATTCGGAGGAGCTAAGGCGGCCGGGAAGGAGAGTGGTTTGAGTCGAAACAATGTCTGGCCTCTTGACTCCGTCGGATTGGCGCCAATCACTCGGAGTGATTTTATGCTATGAATCTTTTCCACCGTGAGTTTGGAGACTCGTCTCAACCGCCCCTGTTGGTACTGCATGGTTTGCTAGGCTCCTCTCGAAATTGGCAGGGGGCTGGTTCAGATTTGGGGAAACGCTTCCATGTGTTTTGTCTGGATCTGAGAAATCATGGAAACTCGCCGCACGCTTTTCCCCATTCCTACGATGCGATGCGGGACGACATTCTCGGCTGGATGGATGAAAAAGGATTGGGAAGCTGCCATTTGATGGGGCATTCTATGGGAGGGAAACTCGCCATGAAGATCGCTTGCGAATCCCCTGACCGGGTAAAACGCCTCGTGGTGGTCGATATTGTGCCCAAGCGGTATCCAGGATTTCACGACTCGGAGTACGACGCGATGAATTCGATCGACTTGGAACGCTTGGCGGGACGCAAGGAGGCCGACGCGCTTTTGGAAAAAGCAGTTCCCGATTGGGGGAAGCGGCAGTTTCTGCTTACGAATCTAGCCAGGAAAAAGGAGGG
>JAUHWE010000170.1 GCA_030424825.1 Verrucomicrobiia bacterium | reverse complement strand
TTCGTAAACGCCGACCTGGTGACTATAGAGCCCCGTCATGATACTCGCTCGAGTCGGACCGCAACGGGCGCAATTGTAGAATTGGGTAAACGTCAGACCATCCCGCGCCAGCCGGTCGATATTTGGTGTCTCAATCTCCCCGCCTTGAAATCCGAGATCTGAGTAACCCAGATCGTCAGTGAGTATAATCAGGACATTGGGTCTGTCATCCGCGAGTGCTTGAAAGCCCCCGATACAAAATGTCGAAATCAGGCAAAATAAAGGTAAGTAAGGGAGGTTTTTCTTAATCATGATTAATACTGGAAAGATAACGATTAATGAATAAACTGTGGATATCAATTTTCAATTTGAACCGATGGAGTTCTGCAGTGTGCCCATTTATAGGAATTGATCAAGGGAGCTAATGACCCGCTAGGAACATTCTTTCCATCTCCGGCGGGTCTTGCCATCGTCAATCCGTCGAGTCATTTTCCAAGTACACTAAAACTCGCTTACATGACCCCTCACTTAACTAGCCTAGCCCTTGGAGCCACATTGTTGACCAGTGCCACCGCCTTGGCCAATGATGATTTCACCGAGGGAGAGAAGCTTTTCGCCTTAAAGGCATTGCCTATCTTGGCAGATAAATGCTTTTCATGCCACGGGGACGATCCAGAGGAAATCGAAGGAGAACTGGATCTCACCAATCGGGAAGGATTGCTCAAAGGGGGTGAATCCTTCGAAGACGTTGTGATCCCCGGGGATTCCGAATTCAGCTTCATAATGGAAGCGATTCGCTGGGAGGATCCCGACTACGAAATGCCTCCCAAGGAAAATGACCGCCTCACGGAAGCTCAGACATGGGCGATCCGCGACTGGATAGACGCGGGAGCCCCTTGGCCTGACGAGGATCGAGTCGCCCTAATTCGCGACCAGTACGCGGAGGGAATGATCGTGCAAACCAGCGGCGCGCTTTCCGAAGAATGGGCTAATCGGCGATACAAGGAGGAAAACCTTTGGGCCTATCAGCCAATAAAGAATCCCGTCATTCCAAAAACCAAAAGCAAAAGCGCCAATCCCATCGACGCGTTCATCGATTACAAACTCGAGCAGTACGACATTCCCGCAGCTCCGCTAGCCGATCGCAGAACCCTAATCCGTCGGGCCACTTTCGATCTGATAGGACTCCCGCCTTCACCCGAAGCGGTCGATGCCTTTCTCAATGACAAACGTACTGACGAGGAAGCATTCCAAGAAGTCCTTGAAAGGCTCCTCGCAGATCCCCGCTACGGAGAGCAATGGGGACGGCACTGGCTCGACGTGGTACGGTACGCGGATTCGGCTGGCTACTCGAATGATTACGAACGTCCCAACGCCTGGCGCTACCGCGACTATGTCATTCGCTCTTTCAATCAGGACAAACCCTACGATCAGTTTATTATCGAACAGATCGCGGGAGACGAATGGGATCCCAATAATCCCGAAATGATTCTCGCTACCGGATTCCTGAGAATGGGGCCATGGGAGCACACCGCAATGTCAGTGGCGCGAGAAACCCGGCAGCAATTCCTCGATGACGTAACCGACATTGTCGGACAAACCTTCCTCTCCCACCCCTTGCAATGCGCTCGTTGCCACGACCACAAATTTGATCCGATTCCCACTAAGGATTACTATCGGATTCAGGCGGTTTTCAATACTACCCATTTCGCGGATCGCGTGGTTCCCTTTCAGGATTATGAATCGCTGGTCGACACAGACGAGAAAGAGGTCATGGAGAAGCGAATACAGTATTTCACGGAAATGCGTGATACGCTCGACAAAAAGGAGAGAGCAGCCCGCGAACAATGGTGCATCGACAATGGCCTCCCCGTCGGCACGCGTAGGGAGCTCATGAAACAAGGAGTGCCGGACGAGAAACTCCCACCTCGGAACATCGGTTTATCCGACGAGGAAATAGGTATCGTCAAAGTGGGCCAAAAGAATGTCAATCGAACCGAGTTCGAGAGCAAGAAATTCGAGCCCTACGCGATGTCGGTCTACACAGGCCCTTCGCCGAAACAAGCGCAGAAATCGGGATCCATGCTGACGATGCCAGAGAACCCCAACGAGGGAGGAACTTACGAAAGTGCTCACATTCTGACTGGAGGAGACCCGTTTGGGCGGGGCGAAGCCGTCACACCGGGCGTGTTTAGCGCCCTGCCCGGATCCAATGACACCATCGAAGCGACTCCTTGGAACACCATTCCTAAGTCACCCGAAGGCCGCCGACTGGCCTTCGCCAAATGGCTAGCGAGCCCGGAAAATGTCCTGGTCCCTCGATCCATCGTTAACCGGATCTGGAGCTACCATTTTTCGCGGGGAATCGCAGCCAACCCCAACAATTTCGGAGCGATGGCGGGCAAGCCAACCCATCCGGAATTGCTCGATTTTCTCGCAACCCGGTTTATCGAAAATGGATGGTCGATAAAGGATCTTCATCGCTTGATCATGTCCTCCGAAACCTATCGGCGATCCAGTGAACATGGGAATCGAGAACTTCTCGACGAAAAGGACCCACTAGGTGAGACCTACGCGGTATTCAGACAACGGAGTCTCAGCGCGGAGGAACTGCGCGATAGCATGCTCTACGTATCGGGCGAGTTGAGCCCGACCATTGGCGGACTCCCCGCCCGCCCTGAAATCAATATGGACGTAGCCCTCCAACCTCGTCAGGTGATGGGTTCATTTGCCGCATCCTACGAACCCTCCCGAACCCCTGAACTACGCAATCGCCGTTCGGTCTATGCCAAGAAAATCCGCGGTCTCCGCAATCCGTTTATGGAGGTATTCAACCAACCAAGTCCAGACGAGTCCTGCGAGTTGCGCCAATCATCTACCGTGACACCCCAAGTTTTCAGTCTCTTCAATGGCGAAGACTCCCTCAATCGATCCATCGCCACAGCAATAGACCTTCTTCAAAAAAACAAAGCACGGAAGAAAGCCGTCGAAGATCTCTTTCAACGACCCTATGGGCGTAAACCCGACCAAGAGAAGCTAGCTCTTTCTCTCGAACATTGGAATAAGATGGAGAAGCGCCACGAGAACCTGGATTTCGCTCCCAGAGTGTTTCCAAGAGAGGTGCAACGCTCCGCAGTCGAGGAGATGACCGGTGCCCCTTTCACATTCAAGGAGGTCCTGTTTGGCTTCGAAGACTACGTCTCTGACCCATCGCTAGCCGATGTCGATGCCAAGACGAGAGCCCTATCCGACCTTTGCCTCGTCGTATTCAATAGTAACGAATTTTTGTATGTGTATTGATCCTTCATCTTTAAACATTTCGAGAGGTAGGGCGAGAGCGCGTGCCAGGCGAAGCCTGAAGGGCGAAGACAGGTCCCGCTTCGCCGCAAAACCCGCTCTTAACTTTGGCCAACGCGGCGGAGCGGGACGCTCTCGCCCTACCATTAAAAGGCAATTATCAACACCATGAGCCAAAATCTACGCCAGCAGATCGCCGCCAATCAGGCTGCCGCCCGCTCTCTCAACCGCCGTAGCTTTCTCTACAGTATGGGAGCGAGCCTCGGCAGCGTCGCCCTCGCCGGCCTCAGCGCCAAGGCCGCCCCCTCTCCAGCGGGCCCTCTCGCACTGAAAAAGCCCCACCTCCCTCCTAAAGCCAAAAACTGCATTTTTCTCATGATGGAGGGTGGGCCCAGCCATATCGACACGTTCGACCCTAAACCCGCCCTTAAAAATCTTCACCTGCAACGATTCACACGTAGCGGAGAAGCCAAATCCGCAATGGAGAGCGGTACCCGCTACTACGTGCAAAGCCCGTGGAAAGCCCGACAAATCGGCCAATCAGGCGCTTGGATGACGGAGCCCTGGCAGCACCTGGCCGGAGTAGCGGACGACATCTGCTTCTATCGTGGTTGCCAGGTCGACTCGGTCAATCATCCCACTGCGATGTTCCAAGTAAATACCGGCAACCGATTCGGGGGTGATCCCGCAATGGGCTCTTGGGTGACCTACGGACTCGGATCTGAGAATCAGGACCTACCAGGATTTATCGTTCTTCCCGAACTTTCGTATCCACAAGGTGGATCCCCAAATTGGGGAAATGGCTTCTTGCCTGCTCATTATCAGGGCACACCTCTACGCCCCCAAGGATCCCCTATCCTCGATTTAAAGCCGCCTGCTGGAATTTCTCCCGAACATCAGCGCGAAAACCTGGATCTCCTTAGCCGGTTCAACCATGACCACCTCAAAGAGCACCCCTGGCAGGACGACCTGCAGGCGAGAATTGAAAACTACGAGCTCGCCTTCCGCATGCAAATGCAAGTGCCCGGAATTCTCGATATCGACCAGGAGGACCAAAAGACAAAAGAACTTTATGGAATTGGCGATGATGACACGGAGGTTTTCGGCCGAAAACTCCTCCTAGCCCGCCGTCTTGTGGAAAAAGGTGTCCGCTTCATACAGGCCTATTCGGGCGGTTGGGATTCCCACGACTTCATCGAACGAGCCCACGGATCCCGTATCCGTAATATCGATAAGCCGATTGCGGGCCTGATCAAGGACCTCAAGCAGCGCGGATTGCTAGACGAAACACTGATCATCTGGTGCGGCGAATTTGGCCGCAGTCCCGATAATGGTTTTCGCGATGGAGGCGCCGCTTACGGACGTGACCACAATTCCAAAGCGATGACCATGTGGTTTGCGGGTGGAGGAGTTAACGCAGGCCATACCGTCGGAGCCACTGACGAATTAGGCGCGGAAGCTGTGGACGTCGTGCACAACATTCGTGACGTCCACGTCACCTTGCTCAGCCTACTGGGACTTGACGACAACAAACTCACCTACTTTCACGCCGGCCGCTTCAAGCAAATGTCCCAATTTGGAGGCAAAATCATCCCTGAACTGATCGGGTAATGCTTGTTGAGTTTGGTAGGGCGAGAGCGTCCCGCTCCGCCGCAGAAGAAGATCAAACCAACGCGACAGAGCGGGATGCTCTCGCCCTTTCAGGGAAAACTCGAACCCCTGCTAAAGCCCTACTCCTCAAACGCCAAATCTACACCCGCTAGCCCTTCGAACACTTTTGCGATAATCGTCGTATCTTTTTCACCCCAATCATGGTCAAGGGCCTTTTGGCGGTACTCTTGCACAAGGGAGCCAAGAGACTGAGGCACACCCACTCGCTGCGCTAAATCTAATGCCAAACCCGCATCTTTGACCATGAGGTTCATGCTAAACCCATTCTCGAAATCGCGCTTTATAACGCGTTCGGGAATCGCCCGGTGAAGATGAGCATTATTCGCTGCGGTTCCGGACAAAACCTGCTGCATATCAGCAAAGGTCAAACCTGCTTTGCGTCCAATCAGCAAGGCCTCGATCGTAGCCGCAAGGGTTACGCCTGCCAGCTGGTTGTTGATTAACTTCATCGTCACCCCAGACCCCACGGGTCCACAATGAACACAACGTCCCAAAGGGACGAGAAAGGCCTCGGCTTCCTCAAAATTCTCGGGCGACCCACCAACCATAAAGAGTAATCTTCCGGCTTCGGCATCTACAGTCAGACCACCGATGGATGCGTCTAGCAATGGTATATCCTTTGCCCTGCATTTTGAAGACACGGATTTCGTTACCTGAGGATCGATCGTGCTCATTTCTAGCCACATCAGTTTCCTGTTCCTCGTCGTTAAGATTCCCCTGTCGCCGATCGCAACCGATTCCACATGAGGGCCGTTAGGTAGAACGGTCATCAACACGTCACATTGATCTGCCACATCAACAGGAGAATCTGCCGGCTCCGCCCCTTTCTCGACGACTTTTAACAAAGCCTCGGGGTTCAGATCGTAAGCAATGAGCGGCACTCTTTGCTGCAGAAGTCTGCCCGCTAAGGGTGATCCCATTTGGCCCAAGCCGATCATGCCTGCTTTGATTCTATCTCCCATAATCTTGCTTTAACGCTATTTAGTTGGATTGAGAAATTGAACCTTCAACGTGTACTTCTTGGGTAGCGTGCGATCTAAAAAAACGCCTCGATATTCTCTACTCGTTCAGATCCTCCTCCATATTCCACGAGATCAATGCACCCGTTCGATCCAGAAAGCAGCCTGTCTGTGTCATATCAACTTGATCCAGCACATCCCGCATCATTCGCACGGATTCATCAATTTCATAAGGCGCATCGCGTCCGCCCATATCCGTTTTTGTATGGCCGGGACGAAGGCAAACATAAGGAATTCCAAATGGCTTCAAGTCATTAGCCATTATCACAGCCGCCGAATGGGCTGCCGCTTTGCTCGTGCGATATAGGTAAAGTCCGCCCGTATCATAAAGTGTGAGACAACCCGCTTGGCTACCGATAGTCGCTGCAATCGGATTCCTCGCTGCGGAAAGATTCTCAATCAAGGCACGTGTAAGAAGAACGGGGGCGATCGCATTTACCTTAAACCCCTCCACCCAGCGTTCCGTTTCAATACCTGAAAACCCTTCTTCTTTGCTGCGGTCATGTATGCCGGCATTGTTTATCAAAATGTCAATTGGCCTCTGGCCAAGTGATGAGACGAAGCGATCAATTGAATCGAGCTTTTGCAGATCCAACTTGTGAATTGATGCCCCCGTAGCACTGAGTTCCACGGCGTCCTCAGGATTGCGGCAGCAAGCAATCACTTCCCAGCCTTCCGCACGATATTGGCGTGCAAATTCCAAACCCAATCCTCGATTGGCTCCTGTTATTACTGCCGTCTTCATCTTTGGGAGACTAATCTCTCTTTCTACCAATAGCATCACTAAATCGATTGTCAGAGCAAACCTATTCCCTCGAATCAAAGGATCTTAACGTTGCTTCAATTTGAAATTAGGCCAAGTTTGCTAGCTCGTTTCATTAACCCCATCAGAACATCCGTGATTATCCGTACATTCGCTTTTCCCATTTCGTTCTTTCTGCGTTGCGGACAGGCATTTCTAATTACACTCTGCCTTTGCGCTGCAACTGCGAAGCGGCCAAACATCCTCATCATCGGTATTGATGATCTACGTCCCGAACTCAATTGCTACGGAGCTTCCCACATCCACTCCCCCAATATTGATCGGCTCGCTGCTCGAGGCACCCTTTTCGAGCACGCTTATTGCCAATACGCCGTATGCGGTCCCTCTCGGTCCAGCATGTTCACAGGAAGGCGCCCCGACACAATTCGCGCCTACAACAACAAAACTCACTTTCGCGACCACATGCCGGATGCCATCTCGCTTCCTGAGTTTTTTAAGAACTCTGGATACGCCACTTACGGTTTTGGAAAAATTCTTCACAACACGCATCGCGATACACAATCCTGGTCAGAGCCCCAACACTACCTCGTTGAAAATCAATACGCATCGCCTAGATACGCGCAAGAGACTGCGGGAATCGACGGAATTCATCCCACCAACAAACTCCTACCTCTCTTCGAGGGACCAGATGTATCCGACGATTCCTATCGCGATGGAATCAGTAATCAAACGGCCATTGCAAAGTTGATTGACGCCGCGAAATCAGATCAGCCTTTTCTATTGTTCATGGGCTATCACAAGCCGCACACACCTTTCAACGCTCCCAAAAAATATTGGGACCTCTACGATCCGGAAGCGCTTCCGCTCGCCCCGAATCCGTTCGCTCCAAGCGGCGTTCCAGCGTTCGCTATGAATCCATGGCGATACGTTCGTAGCTTTAAGGATATACCAGAGGAAGGGCCCATGCCCGAACCACTCGCCCGTCAAACGCGGCATGCTTACTTCGCCTGCATCAGTTACATCGATTCGCTCATCGGTGAACTTTTGGCAGCCCTCGACGAAACTGGAGAGGCAGACAACACGATTATCACTCTCTGGTCAGATCATGGCTACCAGCTCGGCGACCACGGTATGTGGTGCAAGCACACCAATTTTGAAACGTCGACGCGTATCCCTTTCATCATCGTCGATCCTAGAGTTCTCATACAAGGCCATCGCACAAAGGCACGCGTCGAGCTCATCGACATGTATCCAACGCTTGCAGACCTGGCTGGGCTCGATCTCCCTTCCGAGATCGAAGGCAAGTCTTTGGCCCCTTTAATCGCTAATCCTAATAATTGGGATCATCAAGATACCGTCGCCTTCAGCCAATTCCACCGATCGGAAAATATAGGATATTCTATTCGAACTGAAAACTTGCGCTACACCGAGTGGCGTAGCGCGAAGTCAGGAAAGTTCGTCGC
>JAUHWE010000169.1 GCA_030424825.1 Verrucomicrobiia bacterium | reverse complement strand
TAAGAAAATCTGGCAGAGTTGGCACTTTTCATCAAAAGGCAGGAAACAATTCCCAAACTCAAAGCTCCCCCTAAATCATTGTTCAAGAACGGCTTCAGCGATGGCTACTTTTTTCCCCTAAGTACAGCCCATTTCCGGCACGCCCTATGCTAATCTCCCACGAAACGGGCTCAATAGAGTCTTCCACCAGGATGAAGCTACACAATGTCCAGTACCTGCGAGCACTCGCTGCTCTCTTGATCGTCTATGTTCACGCAAGGCATCAAGTCGGAGACTATGCGGCTTATTTTCCGGATTTTGGCAATATCGGGGTAGATCTGTTTTTTGTAATTTCTGGCTTCATCATGGTGTGGATTGCGAGCGATTTAGATACGCCTTTCTCATTCATTTCAAAGCGCATTCAAAGGATTGCCCCGCTCTACTGGTCCGCCACACTACTAATGGCGTCCCTTGTATTCCTTTTTCCAGAGTTGTTCAAAACTGCGGTCTTCAGTATCGGGCACCTAATAAAGAGCCTTCTTTTCATCCCCCACTACAGCCCTGGGCAAATCAATAAGGTAGGACCCTTGCTTCACCCGGGGTGGACACTGAACTACGAAATGTATTTCTATTCGGTTTTTGCACTTTCGCTTTGTGTCCCGAAACTCTATCGTCTGGTAACGGTATTTGGGATTATATTGGCTCTTTTCTGCGTATCCGTATTTTGGAAATCTCAAAATTTTGCCATTCTCACTTTTTTGGGGAACTCGATTGTTTTCGAATTCGTAGCCGGCATGTTCATTGGCACGCTCTACCGATCAGGCATTCGACTCAATAAGACTGCATCATTTCTATTTTTGCTCGGATCGGCTATATCCTACGTCACCCTAATCGGACTCCCCCGCGGCCTATCTAACGGTCTACCCGCATTGCTGTTTTTCGTGGGCTTCTTAAACTTGAAGCTACCCTTGGCACGCTGGGCGAGCAAGCTAGGTGACTCATCATACTCCCTTTACTTGTCGCACCTTTTTGTAATGGGGGTTTGTCGCGCCCTACTCCCTACGTACCTTGGGGACGGAATTTTTGCCGCAATTGTTTTTGTTCTGACAACTGCCTGCCTTTCGATTCTGGTCGGCCTGCTCGTCTATTCCTATATCGAGACAGGCCTGCTTAAATGGCGACCCAAGAGGCCCATCATTAAAGGCTCTATTCCAGAGAAAGTCACTCCCACAGCTGGATAGGTTTCGGAAATCGAAACGTCCTGATTGAGGCCTAGGGGCAGATTCCCTTCGTGGCTTACCAGTTTAGCGTTCTGCGGGAAACAAACCGCTTTGGCTCACCTGAGAGCGGATCCGTAAACTGCAACTCCCTTGCCAATAGCTGCAGAGGTCTCGCATAGTTGTCAGGCGTCTCGTCTTGAAGGACGGGATAGTATTTGTCGTTCTCAATCGGAAAGCCAAGCGATGCCATATGATAGCGCAATTGGTGCCGCTTTCCAGTCTGAGGAAACAAGTGAAAATAAGCCCTTTTGCCCTTCACCTCCATCCGTTTTATTCGTGTCAGCGAATTCGGGGGTCCTTGGCATTCCTGTATTCGAAACGGCGGCACGCCCCGCTCCAACCGATTTTTAACCCACCACTCGTCCTCGCCTTGGTTCGGAACAGAAGCCGAGATCGCATGATACACTTTGGCGACCTGACGCTTTTCAAACATCAGCTGGTAGGCCGCTCGGGCATCGGGGTTGAGCGAGAACATTACCAATCCCGCCGTTTCCCGGTCGATCCGGTGGATCGGGGCAATATGGCTATTTCCCGTTTTCTCTCTCAGCCGATGAATCAGACTTTCATTCACGAATCGCCCTCCTTGAGTGGTCGGCAAAAAATGCGGTTTATCCACAACGAGTAAAGACGCGTCACGATAGACGATTTCTTCCCGAAATGGTATCGAAACCTCCTTCTCCACTTCTCGAAAATAGTACAGCTTTTTCCGAGGTGAATAGGTTGTACTCAAGGAAATGGGACACTTATCCTCGTCAAGTACCTTGCCTGATCGAATGCGTTCCTCCCAAATATCTTTTTGGATACGGGGAAACCTTTTCTCGAGAAACTCTAGAATAGACGGGAACGGTTCTTCAACGACCGGCATCGTTACCGTAGCTGGGAATTCTGCGATGGGCATCAGACAATACAGATTTAATTCACTATTCTGAAATTCAATTTCGCCCCGTCGAATAGTACAGCCACACTTGGCGCTTTATCCATTCGGCGTCTTCCTCCGAAACCACTGCTGCGGGAGACTCAGCCCGCGTATCCCAATTTTGAGGAAGTGCCCGAAAGTCGTTCTCCCGCGGATCTCTTCCGGTCAAGTAGGTGTACAGCATGCAGCCGCTCGCAAACCGGGCCAACGCATTGCCATGGCCTGGATTAGCGTACCATCCTTCAACGCCATATTTTTTCACCGCATCTCCCCAGAGAAAGCTTGCCGGAACGAGAATGACTTCATGGCGACTTCCTCCGATCTCCATTTCTTCTAAACCTGAGTGCAGCTGTGCGTATATCTGAGCGACCGGCAGGCGGTACCGTTCCAAAGTATGCAACCCCGGGTGCACATACAGAACGGTCTGAGCTCCCGACTCGACAATCGTTCGGTGGATTTTCCCTAGTGCTTCCAAGTTTCGATCAAAAGGAATGTGGCTCCCACGGTCTTTCGGAAGATCCGCCCAGGCAGGAAGTAGATACCCGGATCTTCTCGCCTCGACGATCACATAGTCATAATCACCCGTCCGGACAATCGAGAGAATCTCCTCGTCTCCCGCTACTTCGGGCAGGTTCAAAGGGATACGCCCGTAATCGAGAAACTCAACCCCGTGAGCATTCTCGCGAGATCGCATTTGACTAATCGCCCTAAACTCAAGTCCAGCGGCGTCGCAGAACCCGAGAAAAGGCTGATGCACCCCTCCCTCGTAATCCCACACGCTATTGCCTAGAAAGAGCACACGCTTAGGGCTTTGGGCGTCACAAAAGACTGAGGCGATCGACAATCCTATTCCAACCATGAAAATGCGCACTGGATTTTTCTTTTCCATCTTTCCCATTTCGATGCAGGGTTGCACTTGGATTCTCGTACCGCAAGTGTTCAAGTTACCTAACTCAGAAATGAGTTTGCTTCACACCACACAAATAAAAAAATATGACTGAAACCGCAAAACCTTCCATTGGATTCATCGGCCTCGGCCTCATGGGATCCGCCATGGTTCAACGCCTCCAATCGCTTGGATACCCGATGACCGTGATCGCCCACCGCAAACGCGAAGCCATCGACGACGCCGTCGCCCGAGGCGCCACAGAAGCGAAAACTCCCGGAGAATTGGCCAAGGCGTGTGACATCGTAATGATATGCGTGGATACGTCGGCATCAGTGGAAGCCAACATGCACGGTCCGGATGGCATTATCGAAAACATTAAAGCGGGCTCTCTTGTCATCGATTTCGGCACGTCCATTCCTCAATCTACGTTGAAATTGGAAGCCGCACTGAAAGCAAAGGGAGCGAGCATGATGGATGCGCCGCTCGGTCGCACTCCTGCCCATGCAATCGACGGACTGCTGAATATCATGTCCGCCGGAAGCGAGGAGGACTTCAATCGGGCCAAACCGGTCTTTGACGACCTTGGAGAAAACGTCTTTCACGTCGGGTCCATTTCCGTGGGTCACACATTGAAATTGATCAACAATTTCTTCGCCATGACGACTGCCTGCGCCTTGTCCGAAGCCTTCGCCATGGCGGACCTCGCCGGATTGAATCGGGAGACCCTGTACTCCGTAATGGCTTCCGGACCCCTTCATTCAGGCATGATGGATTTCATCAAAGCTAATGCGGTTGACGGAACCAAAGACATGCTCGCCTTCTCCATTACCAATGGACGCAAGGATGTCGGCTACTACAGCAATATGGCCGACGACCTCGGAGCTCCCAGCTTTATATCTCCTGCTACCAAACAGGCGATGAGCCTTGCGCAATCGGCAGGCTGGGGCGACAACATGGTCCCTGAATTGGTCGATTTCATGGCGAGCACTTTCAATAGAAAATAGACGCCCTCTCAATATCAGTGCAAGTCAACGCACACCCTGTCAGCGGTACCGCCGTCCAAGAATACCACCTGCTGGGTGGTTTCACTATTTGATTGATCACCCTGGGAAAATCGAGAATACTCAATCCACTAGGGCTCAGGCGAACTTGCATGGCGGCAAGTAAGGCAGAACCTTTTTTACAATGAGGGCTAAATTAACGTTCATCACAGCTATTGCCTGCATTTGCTCGCTCCTTTCCCTGAACGTCTTTAGTGAAGGGATTGAGCAGTTGCGTGAGCGTGCAGACGCCGGAAGTGCAGCCGTGCAACTGGAACTTGGATGGATGTATCAGAATGGCAACGACGTTTCACAGAGCGACTCGGAAGCCTTTAGATGGTACCATAAAGCGGCGCTGCAAGGTCTGGCTTCCGCTCAAAGCAACCTGGGATTGATGTATATGGAAGAACGAGGAGTCCCGCAAAACAAAGCGGTAGCACTCAACTGGTTTCACCAGGCTGCGGACAAAGGACATTCCCTGGCCCATTACAATCTAGGCTGCCCAGAATCAACTGGGGGTCATGTACCATACCGGTCTTGGCGTAGAACAAGACTATGCAGAGGCTCTTAAATGGTATCGGGAGGCGGCTGACCAGGGATACGCAGCCGCTCAAAGAAATCTGGCCAACATGTATCAAAACGGATATGGCGTGCCCCAAGATTTCGATGAGAGTTTGAAGTGGTTCCGACGTGCCGCGGTTCGCGGAGACATCCAGGCCCAGAACCATTTGGGAACCCTTTATACGAATGGAACCGGTGTCGAAAGGGACTTCGTCCAAGCCTGCTTGTGGTTCAATCTGAGCGCTGTCGCTGGGAATGATTACGGCATAAAAAGCAGAGACCAACTCATGAAGCACCTGTCCCCCGAGCAAATTAGCGAGTGTCAGCAACTGACTCTTGAAACCCTCGAGAGGACCCAAAATCGCTTAGCCCAATACTAAAGCGGATTTCACAAAAAATATTCTTCAAAAGCGTGTCCTTGCCAGGAACGGGACCGACACTAGTATTCGCAAAATATGGATTTCCCAAAAATTCTAATCGCCCCGCTTGTGGCTACTTCGGCCTTACTTTCGCTTCCCCTTCAAATGATTGGGCAGAAAGCGAATAACGACATGACTACCCCCTGGGCCGAATGGGTAGAGCCGGATTTCCCCTTTTTCTCTTCCATTTTGGATGGACGGAAACTGGGCTCTGGATTTCCTAAGGACAATCTCACGCCACGAGGGATCATCTTGAATTTGGGCAATGACTGCTGGGCTTGCTTTGACACGGATCTCCTTAGAATTTCCGCAATTTGGAAAGGAAATGGCGTCACACCGATTTCTCTCGCACCGAAATCCTATCATCCCTGGGGAAGTAAAACCCGAGGCGGCCAGACTGAACTACCGGTGCCTGACGGCAAGGTCTGGATTGCCAATGGCATCTATCCAGGGCTGCAAAAAGGCGAACGGCTGGAGCTTGGAGACCCTCGGGAGCCCGCGCCCAGCCCCAATGAGGTTGGACGGGGATCTTTGTCAGAAGAATGGGGCCAGTTCAAAGCGGTTCGAATGACCGATCAAGGGGTTGTGCTCGAATACGCCGTCAATGACACTCTCATACGAGAATTTCTTCAGGTATCCATGTACAAAGGACAGCCCGTAGTCGAAAGACACTTCGAGATGGGCCCTTCAAGCCATTCGCTGACTATAGTGCTTGGGCTCAAATCCAGTGGCGGCGTCTCGCTCGGGCAACTTTCTGATTCTTCGGGCGTGCGGCTTGTAGAAGAGCATTCTCAATGGGTGGTACGCATCCCCTCTCACTCGTCAACTCTTTCGTTCTGTACCTCCTTCACGGAAAAAGGACCGGCTCCCAAAACAGCGCCGCAATCCATTTCCACGGAGCCACCCAGTCTGCGATGGGCAAACACGGTATCCACGGAAGCAACGCTATCAAACAACGCTGTTCCCTACGTGGTAGACGAAATTCCCCTACCCGTTGACAATCCGTGGCGTCGCAACATCCGTCCAGGAGACATTCAGTTTTTAGCCGATGGCACAGGGGTCATGGTTACGATCGATGGGGATGTGTGGCAAGCGTTCGGACTAAACGACGATCTGAAAACGGTTCGCTGGAAGCGCTTCACTTCCGGTCTCCACGAACCAATGTCCGCAGCGATCCAGGACGATCAGATTTTCGTCTTCGACCGCAACGGCATCTGGAAAATTCTGGATACCGACGGCAATGGGGAAGCGGATACACACGAGCTTTTTTCCAACTCGTTCGCCCAGACCGCTGACATGCGAGAATTTCCCAGCACGATTCGCTTGGCTCCTAAGGGCGAATTCATCATCGCCAAGGGAGGACAGCAAGCGTCCACCCTAGGCAAGCACAATGGCAGCGTGCTTCGCGTTTCAGCCGACGGCAGCCATTCTACCGTACTAGGCTATGGTTTCCGGCAGCCCAGCATTGGAGTCAATCCCAGGACGGGATTGGTGACTTCAAGCGACCAGGAAGGACAGTACATTCCCAGCACCCCCTTGCACATCGTGAGTGATCAGCAATTCTATGGCTACCTGTCAGAAGGACTCCATGAAAGGGAAAAATACCCTGCCCCGATCGCCAAACCGCTGACCTGGATTCCCCACGCCGTGAACGCTTCTGCTACTTCTCAGCTCTGGCTCTTTGGCGCAAAAATGGGGCCGTTGAATGACTCGTTCGTCCACATCGGGTTCAATCGCCCAGAGCTTTTCAAGATTCTCCTCAATCATCGTCGCTCCCAGCCCCAAGCCGCTGTCATCAGTGTCACAAGCGCGTTCAATTACCCGCTACTAAACGGATCCTTAAATCCTGCGGATGGACAGCTCTACATCGCCGGTTTTCAAATCAACGGATGGGGCAACGGACTCGATACCCTCAAAGGATTTGGTCGCGTGCGCTACACCGGCCAACAGGTGTACCTACCTGTCGAAGTCGCGCCGATGGACAAAGGGGTTCTGTTGCGCTTCGATCACAAGCTTGATCCAACAAAAGCAACCGATCCCGACAGCTACTCACTCGCTAGCTGGCACTACCGACGCACCCATAATTACGGCTCCGCCCAATACAAGGAAAACGGTGAAACCGGCATTGATTGGCTCACGCCCAGCAGTGCCTATCTTTCGAAAGACCAACTCAGCGTCTTCATTGGCATTCCTGAATTCAAACCCGTTATGCAATTGCGTGTCGGCTGGTCTCTCAAAACGGAGGACGGCACGGCATTTGAAGAGAACGCCTACACCACAACTTACGACCTTCCTTCATTCGACCCCTTCAAAGAAGGGTTTGGCGAAATCGACATCGATCTAACGCCTCGCGCGGCCGCGGCAAGAGAGGAAGGCCCGGTAACCGTTGAAGAAGGACAACGGCTCTATCAATTAATGGGTTGCGTCGCTTGCCATTCGACTACCGGAGGTGACGTCACCAAGATCGGACCGACTTGGAACGGCTTGTACGGGAGAGAAAGAGAGATTGTCATTAATGGGAGAAAAACAACGACTTCAGTGAATGATTCCTACCTACGAGAATCAATCCTGGACCCCACCGCTAAGATCGTCAGAGGATTTGAAAAAGGTGAATACGCAATGCCCAGCTACGCGGGAGTGTTAACGGATTCACAAGTTGAGTCACTCATACTGTTTATCAAAACCATTAACTAGCTAATTCGATCTAGCTAGCCCATCGACGTATCAGCGACTAGTTATTTACATTGGTAGCGGGCGATCTCCGAGCACCCACCCGATAGATACGACAATGGGCGCTCGGAGATCGCCCGCTACCTTAAATTGCCTCGAGGCCTGCTCGGGAGATGCCTTATATAATCACGCTGGTTCTCACCAAAAACCTCTACATTTCGCAAACTTCGCGAACTTCCAGCTTCCTGCCGATGTCAAAGGTCGGACAATCGTCACAGAGTCTGAGGACATCATCGTAATTTTCCGCTTTCAATGTCATGTATCCACCAATTGAGACATTGTCATCTCCTACGATCCCTTCAACCGGCTCTTTCTTTTCGCAAAGAAGCCGACCACTATTGTCTAGAGGGGCTCCATTTACCCAGCTTCCAGATGCCGTGAGTTTTCCCATGTAGGCCCCCACTTTTCATAGACC